>CADCPU010000116.1 GCA_902803365.1 Oscillospiraceae bacterium | reverse complement strand
GCGATCGTGATGAGCCTAAAGTCTTCCTCATCACTGAACGAGATCTCGATCTTTTGCCCGTCGCCGTACTTGATCGCATTCTCAATAATGTTCTGCAACACCTCGATAAGCCTGTCCTTATCGCACTTCAACAGGCAGTTGTCGTATTCATTCACCTTAAATTCAGTCCTCAAGACAGAGAGCTTATCCGTATAGTAGACATTTATCGCAGTCATGATCTCATTTAAGTAGAACTCGCCCGGCTCGACCTTGAGATTCAAGAAGTCATCACGCGATATCTTTGTGATCTCGCCTGCGTAGCGCTTGATCTCATCCGCGTTTTTGAGGATACCGTCAAGAGCCGCGGTCTTCTTCTCATCAGAATCATAAAGACCTTCCTTGAGCGCCTTTGCATAGAGCTCGATAGCGGACAGCGGCGTCTTGATGTCGTGCGACAGCGAGAGCACCAGCGTCTTCTTTTCCTTCTGGTATTCGAGTTCCTTGCGCTTATTGTCCTCGAGATTTTCGCGGAGCATATCCATACCCCACAAGAACTTACCGAAGAACTTGCTCTTCTCGGCCTTGACCGGACCAGAAAGGTTCCCCTTCGCAAGCTCGACCGTAAGATCAGTCATGTTATTGAACGGCCTCAAGACCTTCTTATCGACATACAGCAGCACCGCGATCGTGATCACGAGCATCAGCCCCATCGCGATATCAAAGATATAAATGGGATCGTTTTTATCGCGTACATACTCGACCGTATAGAACCTGCCGTCATGCTCGCCTATCTCATAGTCGTTATTTGGCGTATTCTCGGGATCGTACGGCTTGATCGCCACGATGTACTTAAATTGACTCAGACTGATATCTTCAGGATCTTCCTCGGCCATGCGTCCGATGACCCTCTGCGTCTCGACCCTGTATTCGCGGTAGTTCGATCTGCCGAAGAAAAAGTACGCAACATTACTCACCGCGATCACCGCGATGAGCAGCACGATAATCAGGATCTCGATCTTCCGGAATTTACTCAAACCTGTACCCCGTTCCCCATACGGTCAGGATGCGCAAAGGCTTCTTCGGATCCTTCTCGATCTTCTCCCTTAGCCACTTGATGTGCACGGTCAAAGTCTGTATCTCCGAATCGCTGTCGCTTCCCCAGATGGTGCTGAATATGTATTCTTTCTTAAGCGTGGTTCCCTTATTCTCGATAAAGAGCTTCAAGAGCTCAAACTCCTTGGCGGTCATCTCGAGCGGCTCGCCGCCCTTCATAACGGACTGTGTAACAGTGTTGAGCACCAGATCGCCGTCCCTGATCTCGTCCCTCGCGTACTTACGCTTGAACGTTCCCTTGATCTTGGCCAGGAGTATGTCGATGTCGTACGGCTTTTCGATATAATCGTCCGCGCCGATATCGAGCCCCTTGAGCTTGCTCTCCTTATCCGTTTTCGCGCTCGCGATGAGGATATGCGCATTGGAAGTCTGACGTATCTTCGAGCACACGGTAAAACCGTCGATCTCGCCCGGCAGCATCAGATCCAGAACGATCAGACTCGCCCCATATTTCTCAAATATCTCGAGTGCCCTGGTGCCGTCCTGCGCCAGTGCGACTGAGTAATTCTCTTTCTTCAGAAAGTCACTCAGGAGCGTACCGATCTCTTTATTGTCTTCTACGATTATTATATCCGGCATAACATATCCTCCACGCCTTAGTTTACAATAATCGAAGTCACTTTATCAACCGAGAGTATACCTTTCCTCGCGAAGCGGAACCTCCTGCATGTATATGCGGACCAGATTCCAATCCTCGTCGTAGACCGCAACAACAGAACCCATACTGCCGTAGCCAACCTCAACGTTCATGACAGAAGTATCAAAGCCGATCGACAGCTCATGCTTCTCGCTGTCACCCGCCAGCTTATACTGATCACTCAGAACATCACCATACTCCGAGAAATAATACTTATCCGTATTAGCCGCATATTCCTTGAGCCCGCTCTCGAAAACACCCTGCTCGACGCTCGTTATGCACGAATCATCGTAGATCTCCCATATCGGATCCTCAGGCTTCAAGTCGTTCCCCATCGCTTCATTCCTGAAGGTCACGCAAACGAGCCACGCCTCATTAACAAAATCATTGTAACCGTCATTTTGCCTCGGCAT
>CADCPU010000115.1 GCA_902803365.1 Oscillospiraceae bacterium | reverse complement strand
GAAGGGTTCATTAACCGAACTTGTTTTCGAGCCTGCAGACGGAATCGAATTCACAGGATGGTTCGAAAATGATGAACTCGTATGTAAGTATGTCGACTATTCATTCACTATCGATAGCGATCGTACGCTTACAGTAGGTTTCATCTGTTCGCAGAAGCTGTCCTTTGATAATGCTAAAGTCGAAAGAGCCTTGGGCGACAAGCCTTTTGCTATTACTGTAAAGGGTGCACAAACTGAAGTTACATATACATCTGACAATGCCAAAGTGGCTACTGTCGATGCAAAGACCGGCACGATAACGCTCGTGGGAGCAGGTGAGTGCACGATCACTGCCAAGGCTGCTGCAACAGAAAAGTACACTGAAGGAACTGCTTCTTATAAGCTTGTGGTAAATGCAAAACCTACGGCTACACCTAGTCCGACACCAACGTCAGCGGCTAAACCAACAGTTACTCCAACAAATGCTGCTAAGCCGACAGGTGCCGTAACTCCGACAACTGCTGCGAAGCCTACAGGCAAGGCTGATCCGACCACGGCTCCTGCAGATCAGGATCCTAAGTCACAGATTCTGGCATTTGTAGAGCGCATTTACATCTACGTTCTTGATCGTGAGCCTGAAGAAGAGGGGGCTGCATTCTGGTCTGATGAGCTCTATTCATTCCGCAGGAGCGGTGCAGAAGTCGCACAGGGATTCATCTTCAGTGAGGAGTTTACTAACAGAAATACGACCGATAAGGAATTTGTAACCATCCTCTATAAGACATTCTTCGGTCGTGATCCGGAGGAGGAAGGCTTCAATTTCTGGGTTGGTGAATTGGCATCAGGCTCTAAGGACCGTGTTACTGTAGCTAATGGATTTATCTACTCGCAGGAGTGGGCAGATACATGTGCTTCCTACGGTATCCGTTCGGGCGGTGACTTAAAGCCTTCAGGTGCGATCGAACCTACGGAACTTACATATGCATTTGTCGAGCGTATGTACACAACAGCGCTCGGCCGCGGCTATGACGAGGAGGGTAAGCAATATTGGGCTTCAGAACTCGCTAACTTTAATATCACGGGCGAGTCCGTTGGTGCATTCTTCTTCCTTAGTGATGAGATGAACGGATATGGTCTGTCCGATCAGGAGTATCTGAACCGTCTCTATGCTACGTTCATGAACCGTGAACCTGATGCTGACGGCGCTGCTTACTGGCTCAGTGTCTTGAGCAGCGGAACTCCTCGAGCTGATGTTGTCTTCGGATTTACAAGAAGCCCTGAGTTTACCGAAAAGTGCGTGGAAGCAAGGATACTTCCATATTGATCAACTGATATTTCCAGGTGTGTAGGAGGGTTTTTATGAAGAGAAGTTCAAAGGTAATGAGTTTTTTCTTGGCTTTGACTATGGTGATCACCGTTTTCGCGGTATCGCCAAGAACTGTGGTCAAGGCTGCCGAGATTACAGATTGTGATACCATATCTACCACTAAGCGCAAAGTTAAGGACGATATGGTAACTATATCGTATACTCCGAACAAGACTTTATATTATGTCTTTCGGTGCGATGCTTGGAGATTAAATGATAATGGCTATACAACTTCCACAGTCATATATAGGCCGGGCGTTGTTGATCGCGAGAATGGTGAGTTGCTCACGCCCTGTTCATCGGACAATTATAAGAGTATGTCGGATTTCCTTCTTGAGAAGGGCAAGACATATGACATTACTTTTCAGACCAAGGATTTTACTGATGCTGAGATCACGATAGCTGCAGCACATTTTGATTGCAGTTGGAGCACGGTATATGTGGATTATGGCGGAACTGTCACTCTTGATCCTAAGGCCTACTCGACATATGGACCGGTGTCATACAAATGGGATGATGGAAGTACGGAACCTACATTAACTTTGGAAAATGTGTGCAAAAATGAATATATTACTTGCACACTGACATTTAATACTGATGAAGGACCTCAGTCCCGCTATTGTTATCTGCTTGCTATGATCTCAAATAACGATATTCATTTCAAGGATCTGAAAACAGAGCCTGAGGTAAATGAGGTGCCGTATGGAACGGATAAGAAGGTAGAGCTTGTCTCGGATGTTTATGATCTTAGCAGTTGTGATTTCCAATGGTCTGCCGGTTCAAATGAGATCTCAGGAACCGGGGCTGCCATTACGGTCAAGAATGTTACGGCACCTGTTATTGTTGTGGCTGAAATCAGAAGAACCGGAGAAAGAATAGGTTCATACCGTATTAAATTAGTACCTGCCAATGATCTCACTGTTTCCGTTAAAGGTGCTGAGGAGATCACAACAAATGACCGCCACTTGAGGAATTTTTATGGATATAACTCTTTTTCTCCGAAGATCTATTGGATCTCTTATGATCGTTCAAAGGGAACGACTCTTGAGGCTGTTGTAAAAGCTAATGATCTGACTGATTGTTCCGTTACATGGATCAAGCCGGGTATAACAGAGGAAATGCTCGGAAACGAAAAGACTCTGGTGATCCCTCCGGATTCCAATGCGGCTGATTTCATTGATATAAGAGTGGAAGCCGTAGATAAGTACGGAACAACTGTATCGTGTGCTCTTATCTTGGTTAATAAAGATGTGGAGTCAGCAATGAGAAATATCGAAAGCACAGAAAAGGTGCTGATCGGCGGTGACATTACGCTCTCTGTGGATCCATTGATCGATATTGAAAGATACGGAGTTTATTGGAGAAAGTACGATAAAGCTCATAATACGATAACCGAATTTACGTATCCGAGCAGTGATGTCAGTTCGGTCACTCTCAAAAATGTTCAAGAGGATTGCGATATCTACTACAGGTCGGATGCATATGTTCACATGTTCCATATTCAGGCAGTAACGTATATGCCGACTGCGATCCCGACTGCGACCACTCAGCCTACGGCCACAGCTACGCCAAAGGCAACAACTGCTCCGACAGGTAAACCTACTGCAAAGCCGACCGGAGTTGTTACACCTACTGATGGTGCTAAGCCGACAGACAAGGTCGCTCCGACTACGACTCCGACTACAGCTCCGACAGATCAGGATCCTAAGGCACAGATACTGGCATTTGTAGAGCGTATCTACATCTATGTGCTCGATCGTGAGCCTGAGGCTGAAGGTGCTGCATT
>CADCPU010000114.1 GCA_902803365.1 Oscillospiraceae bacterium | reverse complement strand
TCAAAAATGTCACACTTGTGCATTTCGTTTGTTATGTTACGATTATCGAAAAGGAAAGTAAACACGCACGACAAAAGATGCACAAACTCACGGAAATGTGCATTTTCGAGGTAGATCATATGAACCAATCGCAAAACCCGTCTTCAATAAGATCCAGAAAAGAGATCACCGAGGCTCTGCTCAAATTGATGAGAGATACTCCATATCAGGAGATATCGGTCAAGCAGATAATCCTTGAGACCGATCTGGTGCGAAGGACCTTCTATCGCAATTACGATTCCAAAGAAGATGTCCTTGATTCGATCATCACGGATAAGATCACGGAATACGCCAAAGAACTGGCTTCAGATCCCGAATCACCGCTTGATGTGATCTTCAGATTCTGCGAAAAAAACAAAGACTTTCTTATGCTGCTGCATAAGAATAGTCTTTTGTATCTTTTGCTTATTAAGCTCAACACCATGATCCCGCAGCTCGACCAGATCACTGACAGGTCAAACAGCGTTTTCGCACGGATCATAGGAGATCTTGAGCCCGATTATCTTGTAGCTTTCAATGTAGGTGCCATCTGGAACGTCATCTTCAAATGGGTCGACCGCGGCATGACGGATCCCGCAGATAAGATCAAAGAGACTATCTCCGAATATCTCTCGCGTATGAAGCCGTTCTCATGACCGAGAATTACTTCTCGCAAAACCAATCAACAGCTTTGAGATATCCTTCAAGACCCAATCCTACGATCGTCTCGGATGCAAAGTAAGATATATAAGAGATCTGCCTGAACGCTTCTCTCTCGTTCACCTTGGAGATATGTACTTCAACCGTAGGGATATTTACAGCCTTAAGTGCATCAAGTATGGCAACTGAAGTATGCGTATATCCGCCCGGATTAAAGACGATACCGTCAACCTTGTCGAAGTATGCCTGCTGGATCATGTCGATCAGGGCGCCTTCGGAATTGCTCTGCTTGCACTCTACTTCGACACCGCGTTCAACACAGTGGTCCTCGATCATTTTTACGAGATCGGCATATGTTGTCCTGCCGTAGATATCAGGCTCTCTTATGCCGAGCATATTAAGGTTGGGTCCGTTCAATACCAAAAGTTTCATATCATAACTCCTTTATAAGTCTGTCGACGATCTCGTCGCCTTCTTCAAATCCCGGGAGGTTCCAGATGATATCCGAATTCTTAACGTAAAGAGGCGATCTCTTCTCCAAAAGTTCAGGTATCTTGGTATTCCTGCTGATAGGCCTGTCGGATGTATCCTGACCCATGAGGCAGGACAGCGGGCGCATTATGTAGATCACTCTCGAATTACACTTAAGGAAAAAGCTGTTCTCCTCACGCGTTACGATGCCTCCGCCTGTTGAGACAACAAGTCCCGACTTAGGAAGGATCTCCTTTGCAAGTGCGGTCTCCATACGTCTGAACTCATCTTCACCCTGCTTTTCGATAACCTGTGCAGGTGTAACTTCATATCGCTTGAGGAACTCGTCGTCGAGGTCGATAAACTCACGACCGAGGTGCTCAGCGATCTTTCTGCCGACAGTGCTCTTTCCGGAGCCCGGCATACCGATCAAGGTGATAGTGAGCATCTGATCTTCAAGCTTTTTGATGACGCGCTCGATATCTTCAACAGCCTCCTCTGTCTTCTCGAACTTAAGTCCTCTGAAGATCAGAGATGCTTCATATGCCTGAGCAACGAGCATTGCAAGGCCGCCCGATGTCTTAAGGCCGAGCCTCTCACCTTCCTGGAGAAATCTCGTTCTGGAAGGGTTGTAGATTATATCAGCGACACCGATGAGCGAACCGAATCGCTCAAGCTCGATCGGGCAGTTGTCCACTTCAGGGAACATACCGACCGGGGTCGCGTTGATGATGACTTCCGTATCAGGAAGCTCATCATATACATTCGTGTAATTGATCTCGCCCGAACGCGAGCAGAATGAGATCTTCGAAGCGCCGAGTTTTTTAAGTGCATAGAGGACTGCTGCGCTTGCGCCGCCCGTTCCGAGTATGAGGCACTTGCGGCCGTTAACGTCTATGCCCTCTCTATCGAGCATATAGATAAAGCCGAACACATCGGTGTTATAGCCCTTGAAGCCTCCGTCAGGAAGCTTGACCACGGTGTTGACCGCGCCGACTTCTGATGCCTCAGGTGACACTTCACGGCACAGGGACATCGCGAGTTTCTTGTAAGGAATGGTTACGTTAAAACCCTGAAGGTCTTCCCTGCCCTCAAAGATCCCGTGGACGCCCTCTTCGCTCCTCTCGAGTATCCCGTACTCGTAATCGGCAAAGCATGCGTGGATCTGCGGTGAATATGTGTGCGGCAAAGACTTGCCCAGTACTCCGTATTTCATTGCGCCTCCTCAGATGATCTCGTTATAGGAACCCAGATATCTGAATTCCATACTCATGGACTTAAGTTCGGCGAGCATCTCTGCAAAGCCTTCGTTATATATCGATGTCTCGAGGTCAAAGTAGAACATGAACTCGAAGTCTCTTCCCGGGAGCGGTCTTGACTCGATCTTAACGAGGTTGATGCCGCGCGAATAGAAGAAAGCGAGGATCTTATAAAGAGCTCCCGGCTCATGCTTCAAGATCATCATCATGGATGTCCTGTTTGCACCAGGATAGATCTCGAGATCCTTGGAGATAACGATGAATCTCGTATAGTTATTGCCGGAATCCTGAACTGCCGTCTTCACAACATCGAGTCCGTAGAGCTCGCTGCACTTGATGGAAGAGAGACTGCAGATGTCTGTTCTGCCGGATTCTGCCACATACTTTGCAGCCTCAGCCGTATTCTTGTAATATGTGACCTTTACGTCAGGTCCGAGGCTCTTAATAAACTCACGGCACTGGTTGATGGCCTGCTCGTGAGAGATGACTTCCTTGATATCGCTGAGCTTTCCGCCCGGATTCATAAGGCAGTTGTGGTCGACCTTGACCCTGACGGATCTGACGATCTTGAAGCTGTGCTTGATCATGAGATCGTATACTGCAGATACCGTACCTGCATTGGAGTTCTCAACAGGGAGAACACCATACTTACAAAGTCCTGCGTCGATAGCAGCGAAGACCTGAGAGAAAGTCCTCATGAACATGATGCTCGGGATCGGGAAGAGCTTCTCGCAGGCTGCCTGAGAGAAAGCTCCCTCAACGCCCTGGCAGGCAACGACCGCTCTGGTCGGGAAAGGCTTGGCCGCCATCTCGTCGATCGCATCAGTAATGATCCTGAACTCATCCGTCGTATCAGGAATGAACCTGCTCTGAAGTCCGCGTGATACCTCAAACAGGAGCGAATAAAGAGGAGAGATATAAGGCTTTGTCCTCTCGTCTGCCTGATCGTAGATCGCGCAGAGCTTCTGTCTCTCTCTTGCAGGGTCCAATACCCGGCTGCCGCTCTTGCTCTTTAATATGCCGATCTTCTCGGCGACTTCCATTCTCTTTTCGAAAGCGAGGAGCAACGCCTTGTCTGCCTCATCTATCTGTTCTCTTAATTTAGCCAGATCTTCCATAGACCCTCCTTACATCATATCGAGTATCGCGAGTGCCGCTACTGCTTCAAAAACAGGCACCGCTCTCGGAACTATGCACGGATCGTGACGTCCGTGAACCTTGATCTTAGTATTTTCGCGCTTTTCGAGATCGACTGTATCCTGTTCTCTGCCGATCGTCGGTGTAGGCTTGATGGCGACATCGAAAACGATCGGTGCAAGACCCGTGGATATGCCTCCGAGGATACCGCCGCATCTGTTTGTCTTAAGCTTCAGCTCGCCGTCCTCGATAATGAACGTGTCGTTATTCTGTGATCCGCGCAGGAGCGTTGCATCGTAGCCGTTACCGAACTCGACACCCTTACATGCAGGGACTGCGAAGCAAAGTGACGCGATCTTTCCTTCGATACCCTCGAAGATAGGACCGCCGATACCGCCCTGAAGGCCTTCGATAACTACCTCGATCGTGCCTCCGACGGAATCTTCCTCCATCCTCGCGGATTCGATGACTGCCTTCATCTTCTCGCCTGCCTCATCAGAGATAACAGGGAATTCCTTATCCTTTACCTCGTGAAGCTTATTAAGGAAATCGGCGTCGCCGTCAAAGAAGTTGATGTCATCGACACCCGATACCGATCTTACATGAGCTGAGATCGTGATGCCTTTTTCTGCCAGGATGCTCTTGGCCAAAAATCCTGCGATACAAAGAGGCGCCGTAAGTCTTCCGGAGAATGCTCCTCCGCCTGATGACTTAAAGGATTCGCCGTACTTTACTCTTGCCGTATAATCCGCGTGACCCGGCCTCGGCATCTTAAGAAGATCCGTGTAGTCGTGCGGCTTGATATTCGTATTGAGGATGTACGCGTCAAATACGCCGTCCTCGAAGTTCTCTATTACTACTTCGTCTGCTTCCTTACGCGGAGTGGACCAGGCGTTCCTGCCCGGAGCACGTCTTTGCATGAATGCGCGAAGTGCGTCAGTATCAACATCGAACTTATCGATACCCGTGACCCTCACACCGATCTTCTCGCTGTGGGACTCGCCGTATATGCCGATGCTGAGTTTATTGCCTTTGAACCAGTTATATGCTTCGCTCATGCCCTTCCGCCTTTCTCTTCAAGAAGTTCCCAAAGTCCCGGGAACGATTTGTCAGTACATTCGCTGTTATCGATCGTGATGGTCTTATTCGTCCATGCAGAGATAAGGCATGCCGTCTGCGCCATCCTGTGATCGTTATATGTCTTGAACTCTTCCGTTTTTTCGGATGCGATGCCGCCCGTTATTACAAGCGTGCCGTCCTTTTCTTGAGCCGTGCCTCCGACGCACTCGAGCGCCTTGATCGTAGCTTCGACTCTGTCGCATTCCTTAAACTTGAGTCTCTCGATATTTCCGATCGTCGTCTTCTTCGTAAACGCTGCTGCAAGTATCGCGATGTAAGGCACGATATCCGGATAATCCTTCGCATCGAGCGTCAGTTCAGGCTTGATATCGCTTCTGGAAGTGATCTTAAGACCTTCTTCCGTGAACGAAGTCTCAACGCCCATATCCTTAAGTATATCAATGATCACTTTATCTTTCTGACCGGATACAGGGTTAAGTCCCTTGAGCGTTACGTCGCTGCCCGGAAGAAGCGCTGCAAGGCTGATAAGAAAAGCCGCGCTCGACCAGTCGCCTTCCGCATCAAGGTCCACCTTAACATTTCCGGGATCTGCGATGATCGCCTTAAACCCATCTTCGCCCTCTTCGATCACGATACCCTTGTCGCGCATCGCCTGGAGCGTCAGGTCAAAATATCCTCTCGATTCGAGGTTCCCGATAAGCTTTACACTGCTGTCCTTCATGAGGATCAGAGCCATCGTAAGACCTGAGATATACTGTGATGAGATGTTTCCCTCGATCTCGAAAACGCCGTCCGTAAGAAATCCCTCAAGAGCGATCTCGCCGAGATCCTTATCTATGGTCGTCTTAACGCCGTGCGCAGCAAGGCAGTCGATAAGCTGATCGAGGGGTCTGTCGATGAGCCTGCCCTGAGGCATAAAGACTATCCTTCCGCCGAGCCCCTTAAACTTCATATAGGAAGCTGCGACACTCATCATGAACCTTAATGTCGAACCGCTCTCGTTACAAGGCATTATGACGTCCTTTCCGTCGGCCTCATGAAGAGCCTTAAGACAGCCCTTTGTCGCGATGATATCGTTGTTGTCGCCGTCAGACGGGAGTGTGATCTTAGCGTAGAGATCCTTGTCTTCCCTGCCGGAGAGCGTCAGAAGGAGGAAACTTACGATGAGTTCCCTGTGGAGGACCGACTTTGAAGCCGGCACCCTGATATCGCCGCGAAGGTCTGTTATCCTGACGTCACGCTTCATATATACCTCTTGAATTCGCTGATATCCATTGTCTTGAGTTCGCACTTGCCGATCTCGTTTACCAGAGCGACAGTTATCTTGCTGCCGCGCTTTTTCTTGTCGTTCATTATGCCGCTCAAGATCTCATCTGCCGTAATGTCATCCTCGTAAGGGAATCCGTAGAGCTTGAGCATATCGATAAGTTCAGGAAGGATCGGGCTCGTCTTGGAGATCCTTGCCATACCCTTGGCAACACAGAAGCCGTGAGGCTTTGTGAAGTTACTGTCTCTCTCGATAACGTGACCGATCGTGTGACCGAAGTTAAGTGTTTGTCTTAATCCGTTGTCGAATTCGTCCTGCTCGACTACATAAGCCTTGAGCTCCACGCATCTTGCAACGACGTCTTCAACATTTTCGGACTCTTTTGTGAGCTTCACCTTAAGTGTCTCGTAGAGATCCTTGTCGCTGATGAATGCGTATTTTACAACCTCGCCCATACCTTCAGTAAAAAGATCATCCGAGAGAGTCTTAAGAAGATCACTGTCACAGATAACGAGGGACGGCTGGTGGAATGCACCTACCAGGTTCTTGCCCTCAGGGAGGTCTACGCCTGTCTTGCCTCCGACGGATGCATCGACCTGAGCCAGGAGCGTAGTAGCGATCTGGAAGACCTTAATGCCGCGAAGGAAGATCGAAGCGGCAAAACCTGCCATATCCGTCGTGACACCGCCGCCCAATGCGACGATCGCATCTGTTCTCGTGAACGCATTATCCGCGAGGACTCCGAGCATCTGAGAGATGACCGTAAGGTTCTTGCTCTGCTCGCCTGCATCGAATACGAACGTAACGACTTCAAATCCCGCCTCTTCGAGAGACGCCTTCGTCTTATCGAGGTAGAGCGGAGCAACGTTCGTCTCGCTCACCAAAAAGAGTTTTTCAGCCTTCGTTCCTGTCTCTTTTATATATTTGCCGCAATCCTTAAGGAGGTCAGTTCCTACCAGTACTTCGTATGGAGTTGCAGCATTGATCTTAATCCTTCTCATATATTATTTGGAGCCGTCGAGCTCTTCCTTTCTGTCTCTGCCGTCTGCGAGAAGCTTCGTAAGTTCTTCGCAGTCGTCCTTTACCATTGCTTCCTTATACTTGTTGAGTTCTTCCGTGAGACAATCGATCTCCTTGATGAGATTATCCTTGTTCTCGAGGAAGAGCTCAGCCCACATCTGGGGATTGAGCCATGCAACACGCGTCATGTCCTTGTAGCTGCCTGCGGAGAAACCGTGATGTTCAGTAGCCGTAGGGCTCTTTACATAAGCATTTGATACGAGGTGCGCCATCTGAGAAGTAAAAGCGATCATCTCGTCGTGCTTATCTGCGTGTGCGAGACAGAACGTACCGAACTGACAAGGTTCAAGAGCATCCTTGACCCTGTCGATCAGGTTCATGTCGTCAAAGACTTCAGGCACCAGTACGATCGGCGCACCGTTAAAGAGCGTCGCCCTGGAATGCTTAAGTCCGGAATATTTGTTACCGGCCATCGGATGAGCGCCGACAAAAGTAAAGCCGTTTTCCCTGGCAACCTTGAATGCCGTGTCGCAGATAATGCGCTTGTTGCCGCATGCATCCATCACGAGACCGTTCTTGTTGAAGTTAGCGCCGTTTTCGACGATATAGTTAACGGCAGCCTCAGGATAGAGGCAGATGATGACGAGATCAACAGTCTTCAATGCTTCCTCATCGAGTTCTCCGTCGACAAAGCCCGCGAGCTTTCCCATTATGACGGCAGACTTATCGATATCCTTGACGAGCACCTCGTGACCGCCTTCCTTGTACGCCTTCGCGAAAGAAGCTCCGATAAGTCCCAAACCTACGATACCGACCTTCATATCAGATCACCTCGCGAATCTTCATTACGCGCTTTGCGACATCGTCGAACTGCTCAGGTGTAAGAGATTGAGCGCCGTCGCACAGAGCGTGCTTCGGATCGTTATGCACTTCGATCATGAGACCGTCGGCGCCGCATGCTGCAGCAGCCATAGCCATAGGCTTTACCATACGGGCGATACCCGTAGCGTGTGATGGGTCAACGATAACAGGAAGGTGAGAAAGCTCCTTGAGCATCGGAACGGCTGACAGGTCGAGAGTATTTCTCGTGTATGTCTCGTATGTTCTGATACCGCGCTCGCAGAGGATGATCTTCTCGTTTCCGCCTGCCATGATGTATTCGGCACTCATGAGGAATTCCTTCATCGTATTTGCGAGACCGCGCTTCAAGAGGATCGGCTTGTCGATCTTACCGAGCGCCTTCAAAAGCTCGAAGTTCTGCATGTTTCTTGCGCCGACCTGAATGAGGTCAACGTTCTCGAAAAGAGGCAGGTGCTCTGCACTCATGATCTCCGTTACGATCGGCATGCCCGTTTCCTTCTTTGCTTCAAGAAGGAGGTCGATACCGTCAGCCTTAAGGCCCTGGAAATCATAAGGAGAAGTCCTCGGCTTAAATGCGCCTCCGCGAAGGAGAGTTGCGCCTGATGCCTTAACATCCTTGGCGATCCCGATGATCTGTTCTCTGCTCTCTACCGAGCAAGGTCCCGCAATAAAAGCGAAGTTCCCGCCGCCGATCTTTACACCGCTGACATCGATGATGGAATCGTCCGGATGGAACTTCCTGTTTGCATTCTTAAACGGCTCCGATATCCTCGTTACGGACTCAATGATATCAAGTCCGCTCAAAAGGTCGGTGTCGATCTTTGTTGTATCTCCTATAAGGCCCAAAACGGTACGGAACTCACCCTCCGAGATATGGACGCGAAGTCCCTGCGATTTGAACCATTCGATCAAGTTGTTGAGCTGTTCTTCGGTTACACCGGGTTTGATTACAGCGATCATAAATAATACCTTCTTTCTATTGCTACTATGCTACTTTTTTTCGAAGACTCAAAGACTAATCAAAAAGCCGCCCGGAAGTGATCCGTGCGGCTCTCAATATCATCTTAATACTCGAACTTTTTTGCACAAACCACTTCATACCTTGCTGCCTGCAAAGTAAAAGTAAAAGTAATATGCGCCATAAAAAAAGTTCTTAGTCATATTAACGTCTCCAAAAAATCTACGGAGTTATTACATCACGTCTACCTTCTTATGTCAACAACTTTTTTGACATCAGCCTTTCTCGCTGTACAAAGTCGTCAGTCGATCCTCAAGCGTAGCTTCGACCTCTTTGAGGTCTTTTTGCCCCGAATAGCAGGATTTAAGTTCTTCGAGGACCACTGCCCTGATCGAAGGATCCGTGGCAGAGACCACCTGGACTTTATCCATCGCGTCAAGGTAAGCCTGTTTCATCTCGGGAGTCGGATGATAATATCTGTAATTTTCAGCCTGCTCTTCCGGCGTGAATCCGAATCTCTCGAACTCATCCGCACTATATTCCGCATGCCAGTCGATAAGATCCTTCAAAGCCTTCCTATTGATGGGATTAGATGTATTCATCATTTGAATGTCATCAGACATCAGGAGTTTCACAAATTCAATGCATGGCTCTCTAAGATCCGACACTGCGCTTATCGATACCGAATTGGTTATATAAGCACTCGGTCCCCTGCCGTCTGAAGTCGGAAGACCGACAAAGACCGGTTCCCTGTACTTTCCGATCGTATATCCGAAGAAGTCGGGGGTCGTCATCTCAAAGCTGTATGCTCCGTATGATGTATCCTCCTCTATCTCAAACGCGTTATACATTACATCCTCTTCCGAATATTTGGGATCTTCTGGAACGTTATTGACAAAGAAATCGCACATGGATTCAAACTGCTCATTTGCAATATTGACCTTCCCGTCCTTAAACCACGTATCGTTCATCATCGAAAAGCACATGAAGAAATACTCGTCTCTGGAGAAAAATTCCGACATCTGATCAGCTCCGTTTCCGACTGTCTTTACGAAGTCCTTGTATTCATCATAAGTAAATCCCACGGCACCGTCCCTGACATTTGCCTTTTCCGTCCAAAAGCCGTTTGCAACAAATGACAGAGGCATATAAAAGAGTTTTCCGTCTCTTGCTACACTGTCGGTTATCTTCGTATAGTACAGATCCGGATCAAGGTTTAATTCCTTATTCAGATCAACAAAGTAATCTTCTCTTTGAAACCACCACAACGAGTCGATGCCGAAGTATATGTCGGCTGCCTCTGACGATATGATCTTCTCCCTGAATTCCTTCTCGTATTTTTCATCGAATTCCTCCTCACCGTCCGTGTCAGGCATAAGGTTCTCGTATCGTATGAAGTAGTCCTTGTTTTCGGTGTTAAACTGCGTTATGGCTTCACCGGTCATGTCATCGAGGGTTTCCCCGTAGGATGCTGCATTGATCACGGTCTTTCCCGCATTGGGATTCTTCTCTTCCCTGTTGAGCAATATGATCTCGGGAACATATTCGAAAAAGGACGATGAAGGTATAGTCAGAGCTATCGAATCTTCTGACACATCCACAAGATCTGCCGTCATGAACTGATGGATGTTGCAATCAGCGTCGCAATACTTGAGGTAAAGCTCACCGTCTGCATAGATTCCGTCAGTTTCCATCGAGTAGAGTCTTCCGTCATATCCGATCACTTCGTCGATACCGATGCGGCTGAAGTCACTCATGTCAGCACTTCCTCCGGTCTTAAGCTCGAGCTTATCGGGGTCGAAGGAAAACATAAGGCTGTCCATCCTGATCTGATAAACGCCGTCTTTCAAGGAGACCTGAGGCGTCGTCTCATACACGATATTTATCTCATCCTTGAAGATCAGTTCGTCGCCGTTGATAACAAAGAGATAATTCTTCCCGGCTTTGGATCCTATGATGAAAGCATGGTTATTGCACATCGCACCGCTCACGAACTGAACACCTTCCTCGCCGATATTGATGGCGCGATTGTTTTCGAGTTCCAGCGTATCATCGTTAAAATCAGCCTTCCAGATCTGATTCTTTGACGTGTAATAGAGCACGGTACCGTTTCCTTCACGGGCAATAAAGAGTTTCCTGCTCATCGGGATCTCATCCTCGATCTTAAACTTCTTAAGAAGGTTTCCGTCAGAATCCAGAAGACAAGTCTGGAAATCATCCAAAAAAATACCCTCTCCGCCCCAATACTCAACAACTATCAAGTCTCCAATAACGGACACCGCTCTGTCTTCAAAATGGAAACTCTCATAATCAGATGCACCGCAGCTGTCTACAACTGACAGTTTCTTGCTCGAGTACCACGGATCAGTCTCCTTAATGATCTCGTGCTCTCTTTGGACCTTCTTCGTGCATCCGGTAAACGGTAGCACCGCCGTAAGGACCAGCAGCGCTGCTGCCATCCCGCTGTTTTTCTTTCTCATATTCTTCCTCCCGTGTTTCTCAAAACTTTATCAAAGCTTCAAATCGGCCTTCCTTAGCCGTAAGTATCAGTTTATGTCCCAATGCGCGCAGATTGTTGTTGACTATCGCCAGGCCCAGACCGTTACCCCCTGCATTTCTCGCATCGCTTCCCTTCACGAAAGCTTCCTTAAGCTTATCCGCATCCTCGATCTCGCCTTCAAACTCGTTTCTTATAGCAAGTCCTCTGTCATCAACATCGATCTGAACGGTACTGCCCTCTCTCGCGAATTTTACCGCATTCGACAGCAGATTATCCACTGACTGCTTAAAAAGTCTCCTGTCTGTAATGATGACAGTCGCTTTACCCTTGATATCCGCCCGAATATTGTTCTGAGCGCAAGTCTCCTCCACGAGTTTCAAGACATCGACCTTTTCTTTATCGATATTGAGTCTTCCGTCCTCACTTCTTGAAAGGTTTAAGATCTCAACGATCATATTGTTCATGCTGTCTGCATGCTCCCTGATCTTCGAGATGTAATACGCGGCCTTGTCAGGATTCGTATTCTCTTGCAGATTTTCAGCATAGCCCGATATCGCAGCCAACGGTGTCTTGAGATCATGCGCCATCGCATCCGTGGTCTTTCTCCTGTACTCGAAAAGGTCATAGACATTCTTCGCATTTGCATATCTTACGACAGAAACGATGACCGCAATGAAGGTGCAGAAAACAAATGCGATGATCAAAGTCTCGGATATCATCACAGGGAAGACATCCGCCAGAGACATCAGCCCCGGAACGCGGAATGTCACCTTCCAATCCTCAGAGTTGCCACCTTCGCAAGTTATGTTCTTTTCTGACGGATCAGCATAGGTCAGACCCTGAGGAAGCACATATGTCTCGATCCTTGGGGAATCTACGTCATGAGTCGCCAGAGGAGCATACCCTTCAACAGATTGCGTAGTGATGTAGTAGAGCGTATCTGTCTTACGGCCGTCAATGAGATTATCTGCTTCATTGAGCCAAAATGTCATATCCTCTTCGTTTATGCAGCCGCCGATAAAGCCGAGTCTGTCCGATCCGTTTGTAACTTCAATATCTTCCTGTAAAAGCCCTTGATCTTTATAGATCATCGTATAGAGCGCCCCGATAAAAGGTGCGCAATCCACATATCGGATCTCAGCTTCATGCTTAAACGTCTTAACTGTCTTTTGTTGGCCGACTACAGCCTTCAAACCATCGATCAAAACACCGTCATTCAGTAAAGATGCTTTGAATATCTTTTCCTGTCCACTGTCCTTGTCCGTATATATCAGATATGCCATATCTTCTGACCAGGTCACAGTGTCCGAAGCAAATTGAACCTCGGTATAGATCCCTTCTGCCGCAGCCTTGGAAATACTGTGATCAAGCCTTACAAGAGCTTCGTTGTATTCCTTGTCATTCGCTGCATTGTAAAGCGCTCCGGTCTTCTCACAGATGTCATCTTCCATCTCCTGCCACATCGTTCTGTATACGTTCTTGCACTTGTTGTCGAAGTAAACATACAGCCCGCCTAAAAGCACTCCGGTAACGAGCCAGGATACGACCAAAGCCTTGATAAGACACAGGATATATGAAGGTTTTCTCGTTATCTTCCCCATATTATGTGATCTTGTATCCTCCTCCAATCACTGTCTTGATCCTCGAGCCTTCGCTGCCCAGCATCTTCCTGAGCTTTTTGATATGCGTATCGACCGCCCTGTCGTTTCCGTCATGGCCGACGCCCCATACCATATCGAGGAGTTTTTGTCTGCTTAGGACATACCCTTTGTTTTCGATAAGGACCTTGAGCAAAAAGTATTCCTTGGGCGCCGGAAATATCTCTTCACCATTCACGAAGACCTGCATCTTTGAAGGGTACATCTTGATCTCCCCTGCTGACAGGACACGAAGATCGTCAGGACCGCCGCTCCTCTTAAGATGAGCCAGACATTTGGCGTAGAGCACCTTGAGCGAGAAAGGCTTGGTCACGTATTCGTCGCATCCTGCTTCGTAACCCTTCAGGATATTGTCTTCCGTTCCGAGTGCCGTCAAGAAGATTATCGGACAATCGCTTTTCGCGCGCAGGGCTTTGCAAACGGCAAATCCCGAAGCACCCGGAAGCATGATGTCTATCAGGGCAAGGTCGTATGTATTCGATCCGGCTAATTCAATCCCCTTATTCCCGTCACAGGCGATATCGATCTCCATGATATCCTTCCCCTTCTCGGTAAAATAGTCAGTAACGATCTCTCTTATCTCCGCCGAATCTTCTACAAAAAGCAACTTTGCCATGCTGTTTCCGACCTCCTTGAGATAGATATTATTCAAGCGATATGTACTTTGTATGTACTTTCCAAACTTTTTGCGAAATTTATTGATAGAATAATTATATCTCATACTCAAGGAGGAAAATGTATGCAGTACGAAATCAAAGGTCAACCATTTCCGGTTGCAATCTGCACTCTCAGCAGCGGCGAAGCACTCATCACGGAACGCGGCTCCATGAGCTGGATGTCAGACTCTCTCAAGATGGAGACAGTAGGCGGTTCCATCGGTAAGGCATTCGGTCGTCTCGTATCAGGCGAGTCGATCTTCCAGAACAAGTACACGGCAGAGCGTGACGGC
>CADCPU010000113.1 GCA_902803365.1 Oscillospiraceae bacterium | reverse complement strand
GGTTCCGTTGAGGCTGTCATCCAGTCCCTCGAGAAGCTCAGCAACGACGAAGTCAGAGTCAAGGTCATCCACGGCGGCGTTGGTGCCATCAACGAGTCCGACGTTGTGCTCGCTGACGTATCGAATGCGATCATCATCGGCTTTAACGTTCGTCCTAATGCCATCATCACAGAGAAGGCTAAGGAAGCAGGTGTTGATATCAGACTTTACAGCGTTATCTATAATGCTATCGAAGATGTCGAAAAGGCTATGAAGGGCTTGCTCGCTCCTACATTCGAGGAAGCTATCCTCGGTCACGTCGAGATCAGAGAGCTCTTCAAGGTATCCGGTGTCGGTACTATCGGTGGTGCTTACGTACTCGACGGTAAGATCGCACGTAACTGTAACGTTCGTGTCGTTCGTGACGATATCGTTGTTTACACAGGTCACCTTGCTTCTCTCCAGAGAATGAAGGATGCCGTTAAGGAAGTTAACACAGGTTATGAGTGCGGACTTTCCATCGAGAACTACAACGACATCAAGCTCGGTGACATCATCGAAGCATATGAGATGCGCGAAGTAGAAAGATAATTATTGAACTTAACGTGAGGGCCGGTAAGAGAGCGGGTGTCTTCGGGATACCCGGTCACTTGTCCGGCTTTTGCAGTCTATTTAAGAAAAATGAGGTTAAAACATGAGAAGAAACAGAGCGCAGATCGTCGGTGACGAGATGCAGAAAGTTTTAAGCAATATCATCAATAACGATGTGAAAGATCCGCGTATCCCGCTTCTTACTTCCATCGTCGAAGTCAAGATGTCCTCGGATCTCACACATGCAACATGCTACGTCTCCGTTTTCGGTGACGACAGGGCAAAGGACGAGGCTCTTGCTGCGATCAAGCACGCATCGGGCTTCATCAGACGCGAGATGTGCAAGTACATCAACCTTCGCGTTGCGCCTGAACTCCACTTTGTATTGGATAACACGCTTGAGGAAGCGTCAAAGCTTTATCAGCTCATCGACAAGACAGTCGGTGAGGACGAGAAGAAGAGAGAAGCCAGAGAGAAAGAAGAGTGAGGTCTTTTATGTACTCCAAGAAGGCAACGATCGCCAAAGAATTCATTGCGAGACTTGATAAAGTAAGCGGAGAGGTCCTGATCTTCGTTCATCTTAGCGTAGACGGTGACTGCATCGGCGCAGGCTGCGGACTGTCCGAGGTACTCAACAATCTCGGCTACAAGACCAGGGTCGCCGTATGCGAGGAGATCCCCGCGAACATGCGCTTCCTCGGTGTTGAGGATTACACGGTAAGGCTCGACGGCAAGTGCGATCCTGCTCCTGAACTCGTCATCGCAGTTGACTGCGCAGAAGGTGCGAGAATGGGCGCTAACGGCGTGATCTTTGATTCATGTGACAACAAGCTCATTGTAGATCATCACAAGTCCGTGACGATCGAAGCAGATAACTACTGGATCGTTCCCGAAGCTTCATCCGCATCGGAACTTGTCTACTACCTCGCACTTGAACTCATCGCGCTCAAGGGCCGCGAAGTAAAAGACGTGATCACATCCAAGGCTGCCAACTTCATAATGGCAGGCATGGTAACGGATACCGGCAGATTTGCTTATGCAAATACAAGACCTGAGACTCTTAAGACGGCAGGCGAGCTCATGGTACTGGGCGCCGAGATTTCTCCGATCATGTACTGGTTTTTTGATTCAAAAGATGCATCCCAGCTCCTGATATGTTCTCTCGGAGCTTCTGAAGCAAGGTTCGATCACGGCGGCAAGATCGCATCAACGATCGTGACAAACGAGATGTTCGACCGCTGTAACGACCCGCATTCCGACATCGGCGAGATCGTCGCAAGACTCAGGAATGTAGTCGGCGTAAGGCTTGCCATCGTATTAAGAGAGCAGGAAGACGGCGCGATCAGAGTCAACTTCAGATCGTTTGAGCCTTTTGATTCTGCTGAATTTGCCGCCAATTACGGCGGTGGCGGACACCAGAATGCCGCAGGTGCGACCGTGCGCGGCAGGGAGATCAATGAGCTCCGCGACGAAATGGTAAAGAGAGCTTCTGAACTTATATGAAGATTGAAGAAATAAACGGATTGATACTCGTGGATAAGACTGAAGGAATGACTTCCTTCGGTGTTGATTCCGCACTTAAGAAGATCCTCGGAACAAAGAAAACGGGACATATCGGCACGCTTGATCCGTTCGCTACAGGCCTTCTGCCCGTATGTGTAGGCAAGGGTCTGCGCTTCGTGCGCTTCGCGGACGGTTATGACAAGGCATACCGCTGCACATGCGTTTTCGGTAAGTTTACCGATACGATGGATCTCGAAGGCGAAGTTATAGGCGGCAGGGAGCCGACCGAAGAAGAGATGGCTGAACTTAAGGAGAACGATTATGCTCCCATCCGCGAGGCTTTTAACAAGGCTTCTAAGATGACTAGCCAGCTCCCGCCAAAGTATTCCGCCAAGAAGATAAACGGCAAGAAAGCTTACGAGCTTGCCCGCGAAGGCAAGGAAGTCGAGCTTAAGCCGGTCCCTGTAAAGATCTACGGCATCGACATCATCTCTATCGAGATCGTCGACGGTGCAATAGAGGTCGTGTTTGACGTGCGCTGCTCCAAGGGAACCTACATCAGGGAGATCTGTAACAGCGTAGGTGAGATGACAGGCTTCGGTGCTTATGCCAAGACTTTGAGAAGGACCGCGAACGGCCCGTTTGATGTTGCGAATGCCTTCACGCTCGAGCAGATCAGAGTGCTCAGCGAAGTGGACGACACGTCGTTCTTTATCGATGCATCCGAGATCATAACCGATATGCCGTCGCTCGAACTTAACGACAAAGAGATCGCGGATATCAGACTCGGCAGAAAGCTCCTGACCGACAGGTTCAAGGACCAGCTGACTTTGGAGCAGGGTGCGTTTTACAAGGTCACTTCAGACGAGCAGGTCGTTGCAGTCGTATATGAAGCGCTCGAAAAAGGCAGGAGCATCCTGCGGATAGAGAGGATGCTCGGGTGACGGACGACGTTTTCGATTACATTGAATTAAACGCCTCATCCTGTATCGGCCGCGCAGTCGCGCTCGGCTTTTTCGACGGGATCCACTTAGGTCACAGGCTTATCATCCAAAAGACCGTCGAGGCAGCAAGAAGCCGCGGTCTTAAGGCAACGGTCCTTACCTTCTCGGATTTTCCGGTCAAGGGCTTCAAGGCGCTGACTTCGCTTGATGAGAAGATCGAGATAATTAAGGAACTCGGTGCTGACGAAGTTATCTGCGCAAAGTTTACCGATGAACTCAAGAACATGTCTCCTGAAGAGTTCTTTGAAAAGGTACTCTGTGACAGATTCGGTTCCGAGGTGCTCGTATCAGGCGAGGATTATACGTTCAGCAGGATGGCATCCGGAAATACTGAACTGCTGTCTGCGCTCGCTTCATCGAAGGCGGTCACGCACATCATCGTTCCTGATGTCTTATATGCAGGGGAGAAGAGCTCATCTACCAAGATCAGGGATCTTCTCAAAAACGGCGGTGCATCGGAAGCGGTCGAGCTTTTGGGCGGACGTCCTTTCTGCTACGAAGGTGTCGTCGTCTACGGCAAGAAGCTCGGAAGGACACTCGGTTTTCCTACGGTGAATATTCCCGTTCCTGAAGATAAGCTCATAGCAAAGTTCGGTGTCTACAGATCGCGCGTCATCATAGACGGCAAAGCGTATCCCTCCGTCTCTAACGTCGGCTTGAGACCGACTGTCGAGCATTCGGACAACATCAACTGTGAGACGTTTATCTATAACTTCGATAAAGATATGTACGGCCGCTTTATCAGAGTCGAGCTCTGGGAATTCATACGTCCTGAGATGGCCTTCTCATCGGTCGATCAGCTCAAGGCGCAGGTCGATTCCGACAAAGAAAAAGTGGCGAATTTGTGGGAAATCAATATAATAGTTTAATGAACAAGGGACAGATGTTAAAATTGTCAAAGTGTGATTGAGAGGTAAATATGGAAAAAACAGCAGTCAGTTTCCCGGGTCTCGGGCTGGACATGAATATAGACAGGGTCGCATTCAGTATCTTCGGGATCGACGTATACTGGTACGGTCTTTGTATCGCTTTCGGTATCTTGATGTGCGTCCTTCTGGCAAGCCATCAGAGCAGAAAGCTCAAGTTCTCATCAGAGATCGTTGCAGATATCATTCTCGTTGCTCTTCCGGCAGCCGTAGTAGGCGCGAGACTTTATTATGTAGCCTGTGAGTGGGATTCCTACAAAGGCGACATCAAAGCGATCCTTGATATCAGATCCGGCGGACTTGCAGTTTACGGCGGTATCCTCGGTGCCGTCATCGCCGTTCTCATCATGTGTAAGATCAGAAAGATCCCGTTCTCGACCGTGGTCGACTTCGGTATCGTATATATCCCGCTCGGCCAGGCTATCGGCCGCTGGGGCAACTTCTTCAACCAGGAAGCATTCGGTACGACGACCAATCTTCCTTGGGGTATGACAAGTGCTGAGGTCGTTAGCTACCTCAATACATACTGTCCTAATCTTGACAGTTCAATGCCGGTACACCCGACATTCCTTTATGAATCCTTGGGAGACTTTGCGATCTTCGCACTCCTCCTTCTTGTCCGCAAGTACTCAAAGCACGACTACGAGACTGCCTGCGGCTATATGATCGGTTACGGTACCTTGAGATTCTTTATCGAGGGCATCCGTACAGATTCGCTCTATCTCGGTTCCACTGGCATCAGGACATCTCAGCTCCTGTCGTTCGTCCTCGTTCTCGCAGGCCTTATCTATGTCTGCATCGCAAACTGGAAGAATATCCCGAGAACAGCGCTTCCTGAGAAGTTTATCCTGAACGATAAGCTCGCTCCGGTTCCTGTTGATGCGCCTTCAGC
>CADCPU010000112.1 GCA_902803365.1 Oscillospiraceae bacterium | reverse complement strand
GGCTGATTCCGGTGCCCGTGGTTCCAAGCAGCAGATCAAGCAGCTCGCAGGTATGCGTGGTAACATGGCTGATACATCAGGTAAGACTATCGAGATCCCTATCAAGTCTAACCTCCGTGAAGGAATGAACGTTTTGGAGTTCTTTATTTCTTCCCACGGTGCTCGTAAGGCTCTTTCCGATACGGCTCTTAAGACGGCTGACTCTGGTTACCTTACACGTCGTCTCGTTGACGTTGCTCAGGAAGTTATCATCAGTGAAGAAGATTGCGGTACTGACGACTTTACATGGATCAAGGAGATCGCTACGATCGCCAACGATAAGAAGGATGTCGTTAAGACACTTGCAGAGAGACTTTCCGGTCGTTATGCAGCTGAAGACATCAAGGATCTTGAGACAGGTGAGGTTCTCGTTAAGAAGAACGAACTCATCACAGCAGATATCGCTAAGAAGATCGAAGCTACAGGCAATAAGAAGGTTAAGATCAGATCCGTATTTGACTGTAAGTCAAGACACGGCGTATGCTCCAAGTGCTACGGCTTGAACCTTGCAACAGGTCTCCCTACAACGGGCGGCGAGGCAGTTGGTATCATGGCTGCTCAGTCAATCGGTGAGCCTGGTACACAGCTTACGATGAGAACGTTCCATACCGGTGGTATCGCTTCCAACGAAGATATCACACAGGGTCTCCCTCGTGTCGAGGAGCTTTTCGAGGCTCGTAAGCCTAAGGGTGAGGCTATCATGTCTGAGATCGACGGTACAGT
The DNA here is from genome assembly GCA_902803365.1 of Oscillospiraceae bacterium. The sequence continues at coordinate 4,363 of CADCPU010000112.1, read as the reverse complement.
CAGGATCGAAGAGGGCTCAAAGGGTAAGAGAGAGATCGTTGTTACGGCTTCTCCTGACAGTGAGTTCAGAAACGAAGAAGGCGAGCTTATCACAGAATGCCGTTATCCTGTTGCTCTCCAGGCAACACTCAAGGTTGCTGACGGCGATGTAGTCGAGGCTGCTGATATGCTTACAGACGGTACTGCTAACCCATCCGAGATCATGAAGATCAAGGGCGTTCGTGGTGTTCAGAAGTACATCGTAAGCGAAGTTGTTAAGGTTTATAAGAGCGGTGGTGTTACCATCAACGATAAGCACATCGAGGTTATCACACGTCAGATGATGAGGCGTGTACGTATCGACGATCCGGGTGATACAAACCTCATGACAGGTACAACAGTCGATTTGTTCGACTTCGAGGCTGCAAATGAGCAGGCTGAGGCTGAGGGCAAGAACCCTGCAACGGGTAAGAGACAGCTCCTCGGTATCACAAAGGCTTCCCTCTCTACAGACTCCTTCCTGTCTGCCGCATCCTTCCAGGAGACAGCTCGTGTTCTTACAGACGCTGCTGTTAAGGGTAAGATGGATCCGCTCATCGGACTTAAGGAAAATGTTATCATCGGTAATCTCATCCCTGCAGGTACCGGTGTACAGCGCTATCGCGACATCACAGCTGTTCCTGTTATCAAGGAAAACTGTGAAGTCATCGAAGGTCACCCATACGATCCTTCTTCTGCAGAAGACGTTGAGGAATTCGCTAACGATTATCTCACCGATCTTATGGAGAGGGAGCGTTATGAGGAAGAGCAGTTCTGATAAAGGACTCTATTCCTGCCAATACTGAACTTCAGAGGGCTTCGCTTCATCTCCGAAGCGGAGCCCTTCTTTTATTAAAAGAATTACATTAAAAGTGAGGAACATAAAATGTCCAGAAACGTATTTGACATCCTTGAAGAACGCGGTTACATCTCTCAGGCTACACACAGAGATGAGATCTACGAACTCCTTTCAAAGCCGGGTGTCAGCTTCTATATCGGTTTCGACCCGACAGCAGACAGTCTTCACGTTGGTCACTTTGTTCAGATGATGGTAATGAGCCACATGCAGAAGGCAGGTCACAGACCTATCGCTCTCATGGGCGGCGGTACAGCCATGATCGGTGACCCTTCCGGAAGATCTGATATGCGTCAGATGATGACAGTAGAGACTATTGACCATAACGTTGAGTGCTTCAAGAAGCAGATGGGCAAGGTCGTTGATTTTAATGACGGTAAGGCTCTTATCGTCAATAACGGTGATTGGCTCAGAAACCTGAATTTTATGGAGTTCATGCGTGATATCGGACCGCACTTCTCTGTCAACAGGATGCTTACGGCTGAGTGCTACAAGCAGAGACTCGAGAAAGGTCTTACATTCCTTGAGTTCACATACATGCTCATGCAGAGCTACGACTTCTACTATCTCCACAAGAAGTACGATTGCTGCCTTGAGCTCGGCGGTGACGACCAGTGGTCCAACATCATCGGCGGTGTTGAGCTCATCAGACGTAAGGATCAGGCTCCTGCTTACGGTCTTACATTTACTCTCCTCACAAACAGCGAGGGCAAGAAGATGGGTAAGACTGCCAAGGGTGCAGTATGGCTCGATCCTAACAAGACAAGTCCGTTCGATTTCTACCAGTACTGGAGAAACGTTGACGATGCTGATGTTATCAGATGCATGAAGCTCCTCACATTCATCGAGCTCGATGAGATCAACGAGTATGCAAAGCTCACTGATTCCGCTATCAACGAAGCAAAGAAGAGACTCGCTTTCGAGGTAACAAAGATCGTTCACGGTGAGGATGTTGCTCTTCAGGTCAAGAAGCAGGCTGAGGATATCTTCGAGAACAACGGAAGATCTGAAGATATGAATACTACTAACCTTGCACTTGCTGACATCAAGGCAGGCTTGGGTCTTGCAGACGTACTTGTTACTGCAGGTATCGTTAAGTCCAAGGGTGAGGCTAAGCGTCTCATGGCTCAGAAGGGTATCTACCTTAATGATGTTGCCGTTGAGGATCCTTTCTACTCTCTTAAGGAGGAAGATTTCGAAAACGGTGAGGCGATTATCCGCAAAGGAAAGAAGGTTTTCCACCGTTTAATCGCAGAATAATACCCAATAGAGAGGTTTAAGCCTTGTAATTTTGCTGTTTTTTAACTAAATGTAAATTTTCGGCTTAAAAAATTTTGTTTTTGTGGTATTATGATAACGCATTACACATATGGAGGTATTTTCAATATGAAGAAAATTAAGGGAACAGTTGCAGCTCTCCTCATCGCTTCAATGGCTCTTTCAATTGCTGCTTGCGGAAGCGTAAAAGAGGTAGAACCTAAGGAATTCAAGACCGCCGTTAAGGAAATACTTGATTGCGATAAGGATGATATCGCTGAGAGCGACGGATATGATTACATCGAGTCCATCATCAAGTATAAGGGCGAGGATTACGATAAGTATGACATCGAACTTACAGAGTATGATGATGAAGAGGCTGCTCAGTACATCTTTGACAGCAGAGTTATGACAATGAACTTCCTCAAGGATCACGACGGTATCGAGGGTAAGTCCAAGATCGCTAAGAACTACATCACATACGATGCTGAGATCACACCTTATTACGATGGTGATTCTGAAGACGCTTATGGTGGAGTTTACCTCGCAAAGAACTACATCATCGAGATCTCGACCTCAACAGGCAAGGATAAGGATAAGGACGTTATCGACGATCTTCTTAAGGAAATCGGATATCCAAGGCCTAGCAGAGCATAAGCTCCAATCGTTTAACGATATTAATGAACGGCGGTCAATGACCGCCGTTTTTTCGTGCATAAAATAGCGGTGAGGGCAAAGGACTTTTTTATATATTTACAAACATATGTTCGCGTGATAAAATGACCGCACATCCGTGAAAGGAGGATGAGTGACATGAGATCTGACGAATTTGCATATGACGGAACCATCGAGGGATATCTTACTGTTGTCGGTTACTGCATTACGAATAAGATAATGCCTACAAAGATCGTCAGGGAACATGACGCAGGGATAGACATCGATTTTCACGAATATGTGCGTCCGAGACCCGACTATCGGGTCGCAGATGCCGTATACCGTCTTATAGGCAGGCGCTCATCGCCTGAGGTACAGCAGATGGTAAATGATGTTTTCCTGACATCAATACCGGAGATGGAGATCGAGCTGTTCATCCTTATCTGCAAAGCGATCAAGTATGGGGCAGTCATCGCGGAAGATTATGAAGATCCGTTTATCAGGCGTATGCAGTTTGCGATAAGAGACCTGTACAGGGAAGCGCAGAGTACACTTAATCAGCTCAGGATGAACAAGAAGGGTGATCTGTCCTATGCCATGATCAATCCGAGGAATAATGTCCTGCCTATAATAACACCCGGGATATCGAAGGATCCTGAGCTTGATGACATCCTTATCTATGATAAGCGCCACAGGCTGGTATTTATAAGGATAAGGGACAGGGAAGCTACTGTAGACACCAACAGGATCCCTTATAAGGAACTGAGATCCAATGAGGATGTATATAACAGTCTCTGGCCGTACTTTGCCGATTCGGATAATTTCAGCATAAATATAGGGAAGAAGGCGAAGGCTGATTCTCTCACCAGATTATGGTATATCGCGGGATGATAAAAAATATAGTAATATAATAAGAAAAACAGTATTGATCAAAGGCGATGTGCTTTTGATGGGGAGATTTATGTTGAAGAAGTCGATCATCTTGACAGGTATGCCGGGTTCCGGCAAATCCACGGTAGGAAAACTTCTTGCAGAGAAGCTGCAGCTGCCGTTCTGTGATACTGATGATCTTATTATCAAAAAGACAGGCGAAGCTTTGCAGGATATTATCGACGAGCGGGGAAGGGATGCATTCCTTAAGGAAGAGCATGACGTCCTTATGGAATTAAAAGGAGATCCGATATCCGTTATCGCAACAGGAGGAAGCGTTATCCTGCACGAGGATGCGGTAGAACACCTTAAGACGATCGGTACCATCGTATTTCTCGATGCCGATCTGCCGCTTATCAGGAAGCGCCTCTGGAATATGGATCACAGGGGAATTGTATTCGGCAAGGACGACAATGACATATTTAATGTATATAAAGAGCGTGAGCCGCTTTATTACAAGCACTCCGATATCAGGGTCCATATCAGGAACAAGCGCGTCAGAGAGATAGTAGAGGAGATCCTGAAGCAGATCTGACCTTATTTTACTTCTATGGTCGTAACTTCTGATGTCCAGTCAAAGTCTCTGTGGTTTGGAAGTTTATATGCGAACTGCATTGTGATCGTCTTTACCGTCTCGTTTTTAGGCAT
>CADCPU010000111.1 GCA_902803365.1 Oscillospiraceae bacterium | reverse complement strand
CTTTTGATCGAAGGCTTTACGCATACAAGAAGTAAGGCAAAGTATGCCAGGAACCTCGCGATCTTTGCGCTCATCTCAGAGATACCGTTCAACCTGGCTGTTTCGAACAAGCTCATTAACCTGACTTACCAGAACGTGTTCTTTACGCTGCTCTTGGGTCTCCTGTGTATCTGGATGATCGATAAGTTTGCGTATAACCGCGAATGGTCTGTAAAGTTTGCTCCGCTTAACTATCTTGCGTCTTTGGTGCTGGGCGGAGTTTTGGGCTATCTATTTACTCTGACCACGATCGGTGGACTGCTTCAGAAGTTGGTCAAGCTTTGGGGGCTCTTTTATTGCATCGCGGGAGCCGTTATAACACTGATCGTGCATCTGATCGTCAGCCGCAAATGGGATGCGGAACGCAAGACCAGATATGCCGTAACGGCGCTTATCACGGCGGTATTTGCTCTTGCTGCCGCTTTGCTCATGACTGACTACGGCGGAGCAGGTATAGTGACGATAGTAGTCATGTATCTTTTCAGAGCCAAGAAGAAAAAAGCATTTGCGCTGGGCTGTGTCGTGCTTGTTATCGATTCGTTTTTCGAAGCCATGGCATTCCTGATGCTGATCCCTGTTGCCAAGTACAACGGAGAGCGCGGTAAGCCCATCAACAAGTATCTCTTCTATGCGTTCTATCCTGCGCACCTGGGACTTTTGTATCTGACGGGATATCTGTTGGGGTTCCTGCCTTTTGCGATCAAATAAGAATACGCATATCATTGCTTTGTATAAGTGATCGTGGCGTTGCCGTTGTCGAGTGTCAGTTCGTCGTTTTCGAGCTCGACGGTGTATGTTGAATCAACGCCCATGTTCGTGTAGTGAACGGTAAGCTTGCCGTCCGAATAATCCCATGTGTGCACGTTGTGCGTCGATATTCCGTCGTACATCCTGATGTCCGAGATATATCTGCCGTCTGAAGTCAGTTCTATAGTCTCGATCCCGTCAGACATTACCTGCTGCCATGTGCCTACGAGTTCTTCCTTGGATTTGGGGCTGTTGCCGCCGCAAGCCGTAAGGCTTAATGCCAACATCAAAGCGGAGATCAGTGCGATAGTTCTCTTTTTCATATGAATATCCTCCTAATGGGGTATTATATCACTCATGATATGACTCTTGATAAATGTAAGATGATTGATTAAAATACAAATAGAGAATCGCACTCCCTATTTGTATAAGAGGTGGCAAGATGTATATTAAAAGAAGTCTTGAGACTAGAGTTAAAGAAATGGCAGAACATTTTCCTGTTGTTTTAGTTTGCGGTGCAAGACAAGTCGGAAAGACAACACTTTTGAAGAAGGTGGCTGAAGATAGGCCGGATATTCAATATGTAACTTTGGATCACCCGAGGATCAGGGACCTTGCAAAAACTGATCCAGAGCTTTTTCTGCAACAATACTCTGCGCCTATTATCATTGACGAGATTCAGTATGCTCCGGAGTTATTGCCATATATTAAAATAAAGGTTGATGAGCAGAGGGTGAACGGTCAGTACTATCTTACGGGCTCTCAGATGTTTAACATGATGAATAACGTCAGTGAGTCTTTAGCGGGCAGAGTCGGCATATTAACGATGTATTCTATGTCGCGGTCTGAGATCGAAGGCAGAGACAGTATTCCATTTAATCCATCCACGATTAAGAATTTAGCATCAGATGATACTATCTCCGCTATTTTTGACAAGATACTAAGAGGCGGAATGCCACAGATCATAAGTGATCCGGGATTATCTTACGAAGATTACTACGGATCATATATGCAGACATACATCGAGAGAGATATACGTGACCTGATCAATATCAAGAACGAGGGGAAATTCATCAAGTTTATTTCTTGTGTTGCAGCAAGAACAAGTCAGGAAGTCAATGTTTCTGATCTTGCAAAGGATGTTGATGTTGATCGGAAAACAGCTGATAGTTGGCTTTCGATACTTGTTACATCAGGAATAGTTGTGCTGTTAAATCCGTATTTTGGCAATACCATAAAGCGAATAGTAAAAAGGCCAAAACTGTATTTTATGGATACCGGTCTCGCATGCTATTTAAGTATGTGGAATAACGCAAGAGCGTTGGAGTTATCAGCGATGGCGGGAGCGATGTTTGAGAACTATGTTATTTCAGAAATATATAAGAGTTACGCAAATAACGGAATCGACACCAGGAGCAGATTGACATATTACAGAGACAATAACGGAAAAGAGATTGATCTGATGATAATCGAGAACGGAAAGTTATATCCGGTAGAGATCAAAATGAATGCAGATCCGGGGAAAAATGCTCTGAAAAACTTCTCTGTATTGGATTCGCTCCAGGAAGAAATAGCAGAGGGCGCTGTTCTTTGTATGTCATCTTCGATTATTCCGCTGGATGCAAAAAATAAATTAGTTCCAATTAAAACTATATAATGAATACATACGAATAAGGACGGCGTAAAAATGGGTGCGAAAGAAGAAAAGTTCAACAGTTTTTCTGTGCCGCTTGGATTATTGGATTATGTCAATCCAATCTGTTACTGCATTACGATGCTGACGATAATAATGCATACCCGCGATATGGGGCAGCCATACAGGACGATCTTTCTGATCGGCGCCGTCGTCTCGATCTTCTTCGGTTTCATAATACCGACCGGCAAAGTCATCGTCGGCCTGGGCTTGATCAAGTTCAGGATGCCGGTCAGCCTTGTCTTCTGCGTGAATACGGGCATCCTGATCTCCGGCTTGATGATGATCCGCTATGTGACAGCTATGAGCACATGGATACTCTTGCTCCTGATCGCTGTAAGCATAACGCTTCTGACCTTGATCTACCTTAAGAGCAAAAAGGTCAATACGATCGCCGTGCTGACAGGCGCTGTCGGCTATCTGCTCCTCTATACATCCCTGATTACTCTGTCTATTCGCAAAGGGACTGCGGTCCCGATCGTTATGTACGCGTTCGCGATCCTGCTGTTCATAATGCTGTGCGGGATCGGCATCAAAGCTGACCTCAAAAATCCGAAGGTCCACTGGGTCATCGAGATATCAAATGTCGTATGCCAGATGCTCGTGGCTATCGCGACGATCGTGTTGTTCGGAGGTGTGGTTGCTTGAGCAAAGAGTCTGAGTACACATTCAAAGGATGCCTTAACGGAGCACTGATCTTTCTGACGTTGGGCTTGCTTATCGGGAACTTTATCTTCATAAGTAAGGCCTCTACGGATCAGGAGATGTTGATCAGCATGGCTGTCTTTCCGGGAATAGGCCTGTTTCTTGTAAGTCCGAATATCATCATCCATACGGTCAGAAAGTCCAAGAATTGGAACAGGACCAACTTCGGATATATGGGTTACAAACGTGTGGAGGACCCGGACGATTACAGGATGAAGCTCGTTTGGCCTGTTATCAGGGAGCAGCTCCTGAACATGTGCGCTGTTTTGGGCCCGGTGTTATTGGGACTTGGGTTTGCGTGTGTTGGCATCGGATCTTCCGTCACGAGGGTCGCGGACAGGGCAGGTCTGTTTTTCTTGGGCGTGATCATTTTCGGTGGCCCTGTATTGGCCTATTATGCGACCTGCGCGATCATAAGGCTTCGCGTGGTACTTCGCAAGGAATATGCGGTATATCACGGAGTCGTGGTGGGGGCGTCTTTCCGCGAGGTGAGGCTGAACAGCTCACGCAATAAGATGTACGGCGTCGTGCTCGGCATGCGCGCCAAAGATGTCGATCACATACCCGCGACGATCATCTTTATCCCTGACGAGGTCTATGTGATACCGGATAGGGTGGAGTGAGGTTCCTTACCCCAAAGGAGATTTACACATAATGGGTAAGTTAAAGTGAACACCTCGATAAAACTTACATATTATGGGTCAGATTTTTGTATGATAACGAAAATAATTACATATTATATGTAAGTTTTGGAGACGGATTTTTCAAAATTACATATTATCGGTCAGATTTTCAGGTCGCAAGCAAAAAAATTACATATTATATGTAAAACAGCTAACAAAGCCCGCTTGATCTGTTTTTGGTAACCAAGCGGGCTTTGTAATCTTTATGATAAAGGGCCGCCTCGGTGAGGCAGCCCCCGGAATCACTTCTTAACTATCGTGATATTCATGCTGACGTTCGGGTCTTTACTGTACGAGTGCGTGAACTTGATGTTCAGTTCGTTGACCCAGTTGTTGTCTTCGGAACTGCTGAAGTTCTTGATCGGGATCTGGTAGGTGTGGCCTTCGCTGAAGTCGATCTTTACCGTGTCGCTGATCTTCTTGGTGCCGTCGTAGAGCGTTACGTTGACCGGATAACTCTTCCATGTGGTATTCTTCGGAACGGTGATCTCGACGTACTCGACGTAGCCGTATGGCTTGGCGGTCAGCGTCTTGCCGTTCTTGATGGATGTCGTGTCGTAATCGGAGTCGTTATCGCTGTTGATGTTAACGAGCTGCCTGCAGGTCATGAGATCGGAGGTAGTGTGGTAATAGTGGTCGCTTTCGCCCGTGAGGTAGAAATCGTATTTGGTGTCGATCGTGATATGGAGGTTGTTCTTGGCAAGGCCGCCCTTTACCGTCTTGACGGTCGACTCGCTGACGATCCTGTCAACGTTCATGTCAGGGCAGTTGATGAACTTGACCTTAGGCTGGATGTAGGCATTCTGCGGAACGTCCACGTTGAACCTTGCGAAAGTGCACTTATAGCAGGTATCGAAAACGACATCCATTCCGCCTCTTACGACGATCCAGTCAGATGAGATCTTGCCGTTCTCCGCTGCTGCGTTGACGTTACAGTACTGGAACGTGACCTTTGGAAGCTGCGAGGAATTGCTGTTCGTCTTAAGGAGCGTCTTGCCCGGATGGATCTCGAATCTTGCGCCGATGACCAAGACCTGAGGTGCATTACCGGCTCCGAGGTTGTTCTGATCCTTGATATCGAAGTTGAAGACGCAGCCGCCGTCGCCAGGGATGATGGATCCGTTGTTGATCGTGATGCCGGTACCCGTCGTGAAAAGGAATGCATCGCCTATGAAGGATTCGATATCCGTATTGTCGAATCTCCAGTTGACCGACTGAGGATTAGTGAGGACGAACAGTTCGCACTTGTTGTCTGCGGAGCCGCAGTTAGCGATCTTGCAGTAAGCAAATGTGATCTCGGAGAGCATGACGGATGACTTGAGGCAGTCGAGGATCGTGTGGAATCCGCCGAATCCGCAGGAGAAGAACTGCATCCTCTGCTGACCGTCGTTGTTGACGGCTGTCATGGTCATGAAAGTGTTGTTGTTATTTCCGCGGAAGTAGATGTCTCTGATCGTGGTGAAGGCGAAAAGAGTCTTACCCTTGCTAGTCTGTGCGTCGAACAGTACGCTGCCGGAGAAGTCGATGAGCGTGCTCTCTCTGCCTGCGCCGTAGATCTCG
>CADCPU010000110.1 GCA_902803365.1 Oscillospiraceae bacterium | reverse complement strand
GAGCTGTTCGGTCTGGCACTCTTTATCTCGGTAATTAACTATGTCTTTGACGAGATAACAACGATGTCGATCATAGGCGGATATGTTGTTAAGTTCTTCCTGATATCGCTGATAGTTATGCTCTTCGGCCTGCTCATAGGCTGGTTCTTTTTGAGTAATTTCTGGATGGCATTCATCTATGTAGGAACGATCATGGTACTTAAGTTTGCACTTGATACGGTACAGACCGAACGCGATATAGATGAGATAAACAGTATGGTAAAGCAGAAGCGCGAATCACGTGAAGCCCAACCTTTTACATCTAAGCGCGGATGGAAGATGACTCTCTGTCTTATGATCGTTATGGGTCTTATAAGCGGCGGTTCACTTATTGCAGTAAAGTTGTTTGGCGATCACAGTGCCAACGAGTCAGATAACCAAAGGAATGAGGCTCAAAAAGCAGGCTATACTGAACAGCTGTCATCTTATTCTCGCGAGACCGACATATTGATCGATGGCATAAGATACGACTGCTATTCCAAAGATAGTGATTATGTCTACATAAAAGAAGGCTCCTATATCGATAACTCCGAAGGTAAGAGCGAAGGTCTTGATATCTATTGCAAGAACGGTTCTTCCAATAATATTGTTGATGCTTACTCCGTAACATATCAAAGTTCAAGTATGCCGGGTGGTATGGCGATCACTTTGGTAACGGGGGGGGCTGCTTTGTTCCTTGCGATTGTGCTGGTTATATATACGATCGTCTATAGATTGTCCAAACGTACTAGTTGTTAAACTGCCGAACTTTGATATCATATACGCAGGTGGTGATTATAAATGATCAGACATTGCGGAACGCAAGAAATCAATACTGACAGATTACTCTTAAGACCATTCAGGTCTGAAGATGCAGAAGATATATTTAACGGTTGGACAAGCGACAGCAGAGTTGCCGAGTACACATCTTGGTTTGTACATAACGACATTTCGGATACACGCGGATATGTTGATTACATCCTGTCTTTGGACAAGGAGACTTCGTACGATTGGATAATCGAACAGGACGGTAATGTTATCGGAACTATCAACGTTTGTTACACAAACGATCACATCGGAGTAGCAGGTATCGCATACGCGCTCTCCTATGATTCATGGGGCAAGGGTTATGCGACTGAAGCTGCCAGAGCAGTTTCCAAACTCCTTTTTGATATCGGATACAGAAAGATCATCGCAGGCTGCGACGAACGTAACGTCGGATCCGTACGCGTGCTCGAGAAGATCGGAATGAAGCAGGAAGCTTGCCTTCGTAAGTTCCTTATGAGAAAGGACGGTTCGTTCGGCGACGACCTCCAGTTCGGTCTCTTTGTTGACGAATTGAGGCTCTGCGACTAAGACATGACCAAGCTTATACTGACTGACCTTGACCATACACTTCTAAGACAGGACGGAAGCATATCCGACCATACTCTTGAGGTGCTTGCTAAGTGCAGGGAACAGGGTATGAAGTTTGCGATCGCGACCGCCAGATACTGGATAGGTGCCGAGCGCTATATCGATATGCTCAAACCGGATTACGAGATAACTACAGACGGTACTTTGATACATTCTGAAGATCAATGTCTCTATTCTTGTTGTATGACACTTGAAGAGACCGAGTTTATAGTTAGATCGCTCCTTGAAGAGGTACCCGGTGCAGAGATAACAGTTGCTGTAGGGAAGACTGTCTATTGGAACAGTTTGCATATCTCAGAATCAGAGAAACTTCATAAGGCAACTTATTGTGATTATTCTGCTCCACTTAATGTGGCAGCCAATAAGATAGTCGCTGAACTGCCGGATGAGTCGATCGCTCAAAAGATAGCTGATAAGGCCGGCTGCAGGCTTCAGTGCTTCAGAGGCGAGAAGTGGTATGCGTTCGTTCCTTTGGGCTCAGGCAAGACTTCAGCAATTCGTGAATTATCCAGTAAGACCGGTATTTCCTTAAGTGATATAGTCTCGTTTGGTGATGATGATAACGATATAGAGATGCTTAAGATGTGCGGTATTGGAGTCGCAGTTTCCAACGCGATCCCGAGCGTTCTTGAGATCGCAGATGAGGTGACTTTGTCTAATGATGAGGACGGAGTCGCGCATTGGCTCTCTCAAAATTTCTTGTTGACACAGTAAAATCGAAGTGTTAATCTACACAAAAATCTAACGAGGAGTTCATCCATGAATTATTCGGCTAACGTAATGTCATATGCGATGCTTATGCCTGTGGGATCCCACGGTAAGTTTGACATGTATGATTTTTGAGCCCGAAGAAGAATGAACCGCTGAATAAGTATTTAATTCACCTGTCTCTTCCGAGGCAGGTGATTTTTTTAGGAGGAATATAAAATGTTGGCACTAAGACCATTTAAGAACTGTGATGCAGAAAAGATCGCTTCATGGTGCAAAGACGAACAGATCTTCAAGATGTGGGGCGGCGAGCTATTTGGCGAATATCCGCTAACTTCAGATAAGGTGATCGATCTATACGTCAACAGGAACGGCCGCTGCGAGGAATCCGACAACTTCTATCCGCTTACTGCGATCGATGAAGACGGTGCTGTAGGTCATCTGATAATGCGATACATCAAGGGCGATCATAAGTTCATCAGGTTCGGATGGGTCATAGT
>CADCPU010000109.1 GCA_902803365.1 Oscillospiraceae bacterium | reverse complement strand
GGCAGCGCCGACGAAGCAGTTGCAGCGCTCCTGAATGGTACGCTCGAGGCTTCTTCGGAGGCAAATTGTGATCATCATCACGACCACGATCATGACCATGACTGCGGATGCGGCCATCATCACCATGATCATGACCACGATCACGATTGCGGTTGCGGCTGTCACGACTGATAAGATCGCTATTTTCGCTTGTTGACCTGTTATCGCGAAAAGACTATATTATATAAGATCAATAAGAAACGGAGTTTTTACACATGATACAATCACGTACTCATAACTGCGGTCAGTTGCGTCTCTCCGATTGCGGCGCTAACGTAACCCTCGTCGGCTGGCTCGAGAATATGCGAGAAGTCGGAAGCGGCCTGGGCTTTGTAGTCGTAAGAGATTTTTACGGAACGACCCAGCTCGTTCTCGAAAACGAAGATATAGTCAAGACATTTAAGTCGATCAACAAGGAATCCACGATCTCCGTAACAGGTGTCGTAAGAGAGAGAAGTTCCAAGAACCCTAAGCAGGCAACAGGTGACATCGAAGTCGTACCTGAGTCCGTTAAGGTCCTCGGCCGTTGCCGTTATAACGAACTTCCATTTGAGATCAACCACTCACGCGAAGCAGACGAGAATGCGCGTCTTAAGTACCGCTACCTCGACCTTCGTAATCCTGAGGTAAAGGCGAACATCATCCTTCGCTGCAATGTAGTCGCAGCTCTTCGTAAGTCCATGACAGAGCACGGCTTCCTGGAGATCACAACTCCTATCCTCACTGCATCTTCCCCTGAAGGCGCACGTGACTACCTCGTACCTGCAAGAAAGCATCCGGGCAAGTTCTACGCTCTCCCGCAGGCTCCTCAGCAGTTCAAGCAGCTCTTGATGGCATCGGGCTTCGATCGCTACTTCCAAATCGCCCCTTGCTTCCGTGACGAGGATGCGCGCGGCGACAGAAGCCCGGGCGAATTCTACCAGCTCGATATGGAGATGAGCTTTGCTACGCAGGATGACGTTTTCGATGTCATCGAGGACGTACTCCCTCCTATCTTCGCTGAATACGGCAAATACAACCGCGCTTCAGGCGCTCCGTTCAAGAGGATCCCGTTCCTCGAAGCAATGGAAAAATACGGCACAGACAAGCCTGACCTCCGTATCGACCTGACAGTTCAGGACGCTACATCAGTACTCGCAGACTGCGGCTTCCCTCCGTTCGCAACAAAGACGGAAGACGGCGCAGACACGAACGTAAGGATCAAGGCAGTCGTAATCTCCGACTTTAAGGAGAGCCGTAAGTTCATCGATAAGAACATCAACGACATCGAAGTACAGACAGGCAACAAGTCCTGCTGGTTCCGTATGGATGAGAACGGCGAGATCGTAGGCGGCATCTCCAAGTTCGTCGCACCGATCAAGGACGCAGTAGTAAGCGCTCTCGGCATCAAGGCAGGCGACCTCGTAGTTATGTCCTGCGGTAAACTCCTCCAGGCTCAGAAGACAGCCGGCGCCATCGTTAAGACATTCGGCGCAACTGTTCCGGGCCACATGGATAAAGAGCAGTACACATTCTGCTGGATCGTTGACTTCCCAATGTACGAGATCGGCGAGGAGTCAGGCGAACTCGAGTTCTGCCACAACCCGTTCTCCATGCCTTCCGGCGGTCTTGAGACACTCCTCAAGGCAGAGCGCGGCGAGATCGATCCGCTCGACATCACAGCTGACCAGTACGACCTCGTCTGCAACGGCGTAGAGCTCTCCTCCGGTGCCGTTCGTAACCACGATCCTGAGATCATGATCAAGGCTTTCGAGATGGTACGCCTCGGTGAAGAGGACGTTAAGTCCAAGTTCCCTGCAATGTACAACGGATTCTGCTACGGCGCACGGCCTCTCGCAGGTAACGCTCCTGGCGTTGACCGTATGGTAATGCTCCTCGCAGGCGAAGAGTCCATCCGTGAGATCATTCCGTTCCCAATGAACAAGAATGCTCAGGACATCATGATGGACGCTCCGGGCTACGTCACAGACAAGCAGCTCGAGGAACTCCACATCGCTGTTGTTGCTCCTGCTGAGAGCGAAGAGTGATGAACAACTAATATGTTATTGCGCGCGGCCGCTTCCCTGAACTGTGGGAGCGGTCGTTTTTTTGTGCTGCGGCCCTCGCAGCCCACTATGGTAAACTAGAACAAGACTAACCTGAAAGGAAAAAGGTAAGAATGAAATTTACAGACGGTGCCTGGCTCATCAGAGACGGGTTTAAGATAAATAGGGCACGCGAGGTCAGGTTCGAGAAGATCGAAGACAGCAAGGTGACATTGACGGTGCCGACCTTCAATATCCTTAACAGAGGCATGACACTCGGTGGTGTTTATATCACGCTCGAGATCACGTCGCCTATGGAGGATGTTTTTAAGATCAAGGCGTATCATCACAAGGGCAGCAAGGATCTTGAGCCTTCGTACTTTGTAATTGATCCGAAGGACGTGAAGCTCAAGGCGGATTCGAACGACACGAGGGTAAAGATCAAGTCTGGTGAGGCGGAGCTCTTTATCGATAAGAAGGATTTTAAGATGACGCTGATGCTTGGCAAGAAGACGGTCGCAGTATCGTCGGGTCTCGCTTATATCGAGGGCGGAGATAAGAACTACATGCGCGAACAGCTCGACCTCAGGGTGGGTGAGCATGTATACGGCCTCGGTGAGAGGTTCGGAGCTCTGGTGAAGAACGGGCAGAGCATTGATATCGAGAACAAGGACGGCGGCACGTTTACCGAGCAGGCGTATAAGAATATACCGTTTTAT
Organism: Oscillospiraceae bacterium; assembly: GCA_902803365.1. The sequence continues at coordinate 1,977 of CADCPU010000109.1, read as the reverse complement.
GTGACGGATAAGGATCTGGGTGTTTTCGTTGACCACAGCGAGACGGTCTCGTTTGAGGTCGGAAGCGAGAATGTGAGCAAGGTCCAGTTCTCGGTCGAGGGCGAAGCTCTCACGTATTATATGTTCGCGGGCAGGGATATGAAGGATGTTCTCCTCAAGTACACCAAGCTCACGGGCAGGGCGCCTGCGGTGCCGGAGTGGTCGTACGGGCTCTGGCTGTCGACGTCATTCACGACAGATTATGATGAGAAGACTGTTCTGTCCTTTGTTGACGGCATGAAGGAGCGCGGCATCGATCTGAAGGTCTTCCATTTTGACTGCTTCTGGATGAAGGATTCCCATTGGTGCAACTTCAAGTGGGATGAGAAGATGTTCCCTGATCCGAAGGGGCTCCTGACTAAGCTTCATGAGCGCGGACTCAAGGTCTGCGTTTGGATCAACCCATATATCGCGCAGGAGTCGGAGCTCTTTGACGAGGGTGTCGAAAAGGGATATTTCCTGAAGCGCAAGGACGGCAGCGTCTGGCAGTGGGATCTGTGGCAGGCCGGAATGGCGATCGTTGACTTTACGAACAAGGATGCCCGCAAGTGGTATCAGGAGAAGCTCAAGGTGCTCCTAGATATGGGCGTTGATTGCTTTAAGACGGACTTTGGCGAGAGGATCCCGACAGAGGATGTGATCTGGGCTGACGGCAAGGACCCGAAGAGGATGCACAACTTCTACACGTATCTTTATAACGAGACGGTTTTCGAGCTCTTGAAAGAAGTCAAGGGCGAAGGCGAGGCTATCGTCTTCTCGAGATCTGCGACGGCAGGATGCCAAAAGTTCCCTGTGCACTGGGGCGGCGACTGCAAGTCCGATTATGTCTCGATGGAGCAGACGATCAGGGGCGGTCTCTCGCTCATGATGTCGGGTTTCTCGTATTGGAGTCACGATATCGGAGGATTTGAGGATAAGTCGACAGCGGATGTCTACAAGAGATGGGCGGCTTTCGGACTTATGTCTTCGCACAGCAGGCTGCACGGCAGCAGTTCGTATCGTGTGCCGTGGAATTATGACGATGAGGCGAGCGAGGTCGTTAAGTTCTATACGGAGCTTAAATCGCAGCTCGTGCCGTATCTTACGGAGGAAGCGAAAACGGGCTTGCCGCTCATGAGACCGATGGCGCTCGAGTTCCAGAATGACCCGGCGTGTGCATATCTCGATCATCAGTATATGCTGGGCTCCAAGATCTTGATCGCGCCTGTTTTCGATGAGGACGGCAAGGTCACTTATTATCTGCCGAAGGGCAAGTGGCGCGACATCTACACGGGCGACGTCAAGGAGCTTTCCGAGGGCAAGTTCTATACGGAGACGCGCGGCTATATGGAGATGCCTATATACGAGAAGCGATGAGCTTATGTTAAAATATATTTTAGTCGGCTCTTGAGCCGGCAGGAAAAGAAAAAGCAGTGGGGTCGGAGACGACCGGAAAGGAAACTCAACTATGAAGATCGGATGCGTAAAAGAGATCAAGAACAACGAATTCCGTGTAGGACTTACACCTGACAACGTCAGAGCATATGTTGCGGCGGGACATCACGTGTACATGGAAAAGGGCGCGGGCCTGGGCTCGGGCTTTACGGACAACGAGTATGTGGATGCGGGTGCGTCTTTGATCGATAACGCGGCCGAGGTATGGGGCCTTGTTGACATGATGATCAAGGTAAAAGAGCCTCTCGAGTCAGAGTACAAGTATTTCCGTGACGACTTGATCCTCTACACATATCTGCACCTCGCAGCTGACAAGGAGCAGGCTGATGCGCTCCTGAGCGGCAAGGTAAAGGCAGTAGCTTATGAGACTATCCAGGAGACAGACAGATCACTTCCTTGTCTTGCACCTATGTCACAGATCGCAGGACGTCTCTCTATCCAGGAGGGCGCGAAGTACCTCGAGAAGAAGTTCGGCGGTGAGGGAATCCTCCTCGCAGGCGTTCC
>CADCPU010000108.1 GCA_902803365.1 Oscillospiraceae bacterium | reverse complement strand
CTTACAAAGACAAGCGTATTGTCCGATAAGAACAGGATCTTTAAGCAGGGCGTCAAGGTAAGCGATCTCGTCGAGATCAAGGACAACAATGCTGTTGAAGTTATGTGCACGATATATGAGAACAACGAATACGTTGAGTGGGATATCGATGAGCCTATCATGACTGACGGAACAAAGCACATTACGATCACTGCCAAGGATAAGGCCGGAAACCCGGGTAATGCACTCGATTTCACGATCTATATCGACGGCACATGTCCTGAGCCTGTTATCAAGAATGCTGCTGACGGCAAGGTCTTTGAAGACGGTATGTCATTCTCCGATAAGGTAACGATGAATTTCTCTCTCAGAGATCTGTCTTATGATGAGACAAAGCCTGATTTCTTCACTGTGCTCCAGATCATCAAGCCTGACGGAACAACTGTAGATCTTTTGAAATCCGGCAGTGACGGAAACTACAGTTATGAGTTCGCTGATCCGGGTACATACACGATCGTCATCAAGGCTAATGACTCCATCGGCAACGAGACAGAAGAAATCAAGTACACATTGACTATCGAAGAACAGTTCATCGATGTCATCAAGGATTTCTTCACGGGTTCTGATAATAACGCTTCCGATACGGACGACGACTCTTCAGATCCTTCCACACCTAATAAGGCTAAGCTCATCGCTATCGGCGGAGGCGCAGGATTAGGCGTTATCATCCTTGTTGTCGGTGCTGTCATTATCGTTAAGAGAACAAGAAAAGGTATTCGATGAAAAGAAGATTCATTAAAGTAGCTATATCATCATTATTGGTCGCAGGCATGATCAGTGCCTGTGAACCCGATAATGATCTGACAAAGCCTGTTCAGACTTCCGAGTCTGAAGAGAGTGTTGTTGAGACGAGTGAAGAGGTTGAAACAACTGCTGCCGGATCAGCTGCTGACGTTATAGCAGCACCAGACGGTCACAGATATTCTGCATCCGATGATCTGTTTATCCTTTCAGATGATGAATTCTACGATATTATTGCATCTAACCCTATCGATCAGAAGTTTACGATCGATTACGATTCGGGCAATACTCAGACGATAGTAGAAGGATTTTTCAATAACAGAAATGAATGGGAAAATCAGGCTCTGCTTGATCTTTCAGTCTTAAGAGAAGCAGCGGATGTCGATATCTACGATAAGCTTGAAGCCGCTTGGATGAAGTGGGGAGAGTATTCGAGTAATTCTCTTTCTGCAGATCAGGATATGTTCTATCCGGGCGGTATCTGCGGTTCATCCATGGCTCAGGTAACGGTTGCTTCAATTGCCAATGAGCGTTCCAGACAATATACTATGTCTCTTTTGGCTGTTGAGTATTATGCGACTAAGCATTGCGATTTTATCCAGGTGGGTGATGCTGATGCATCATCTGAAGTTTATCGATACGATCTGAATGATCTGTCTGTTTATATCGAATCTGATATCAATAATGTTCTTAAAGAGCGTAGCAGTTACGGTTCTTCTGATGCTGCGACGATAATATCCGGAATCAATTCAGAGTGTGACACAATTGCATCTTATACAGACGAAGGTACAGTGAATAAGCTTCGCACGGCTGTCGATGCATATCTTGAATATGCTGACCTTATGAAACAGGTTGAGGCAGAGATAGATGCAGACAGAGCAGACAGGGTGTATATCACACGTTTGCAGAATCTCTTGGTCGAGATGGTCGGCAGGAGCGAACAACTCAAACTTCAGTTAGGTTGATCTGTTCTCGTTAAGACTTCATGCGCTATTTATGATAAAATACTTAGCGGTGAATAAGAGGAGAACAGTATATGAATTACGATTGTTTGATCATTGATGACGAGAAAGTTCTCGCCGATAATACCTGTGAGTATTTTAATATGTTCGATGTTAAGACCCGCGCTGTTTACAGTATGGTCGAGGCATTGGAGTTTTTCAAAGAAAACAAAGCTTCGTTGATCCTTCTTGATATCAACTTAAGTGACGGCAGCGGCTTTGAACTCTGTAAGCACATCAGGACCACGATGAACGTTCCGATCCTGTTTATCTCAGCTCGTAATACCGATGACGACAAGATAATCGCGCTCAACATAGGCGGCGACGACTATATCGAGAAGCCTTATTCTCTTGGCGTTATCCTTGCCAAGGTCAAGGTCGTCCTGAAGCGCTTCGGCGTTACGGAGGCACCTGCTAAGGCGGATGTTTTCGAGGACGGCAAGCTTAAGGTCGATCTTAAGAACAAGACCGTTTTCGTTGACGGGATCGAGAAGAAACTTACGAGCATGGAGTTTTCTTTGCTCTGCTATCTTGTCGAAAACAAGAACCGTCTGATCACGAAGGCTGAGCTTTTCGATAACGTATGGAAAGATAAGTTCACTTCAGACGGAACCTTGAACGTGCATATCAGAAAACTCCGTGAGGCAATCGAAGACGATCCCAAGAACCCAGTTCGCATCGTGACCGTCTGGAAGGAAGGCTATAAGTATATCCAGGGTGACGCCTGATGAAGAGCAGGGGATTTATCTTTCTTATAGTATTGATCTTCGCATTAGAAGCGGTCCTGACGGTCTTTTTCTTAAAGAAGACCGGATCGGTCCACCAGGACAGCGTTGCCGTAAACGACTGCCTCAAGACCATCGAGGAAAACTACGGCAAAGAAGAACTTTATCCGACCGAGCTTGAATATTCTATATTGGATAACGACGGAAATGTCGTATTTAAAAACGGCAGCAATCTGTCAGAAACGATAAGCGGTGCGGTCAAGCGCAGCGATACCATACTGGACATAATGTGCGACGGTGAGCTTCAGGGACATATTATTTTCAAGAACAACACGACCGAGATGATAGGCAATTGGCAGCTTAAGATCGCGATAACCATTGTTGTCAGCACGGTCTGTCAGGCTGTACTTATAGTCGTTTACTATATCTATCTTAATAAGAAGATCGTTGAGCCGTTTAACAAGCTTTCTGCTTTTGCGGAGCGTGTGGCTGGCGGCGATCTTGATGTGCCGCTTACTCTCGATAAGGGACACATCTTCGGTGAGTTTACTGAAGCGTTCGACCTTATGAGAACAGAACTTAAGAAGTCACGCGCGGCCGAGAAAGCAGCCAACGACGCCAAGAAGGAAGTCGTTGCCAAGCTCTCTCACGATATCAAGACTCCTGTAGCATCGATCAAGTCCGCTTCCGAATTCGGCTATGAGATCTCTCAGGACGAGAAGATCAAGGAGCGTTTTAATTCCATCAATTTCAAGGCTGACGAGCTTACGCAGCTCGTGGATAATCTCTTTAATTCGAGCGTTCAGGATGCGACCGAGATCGAAGTAGATCCGGGCGAGAATACTTCAGACAGCGTATATCAGGCGATCAAAAATGCAGATTATCTTAATAAGTGTGCTGACTTTACTATTCCCGAATGTCGTGTGTTTACCGATAAGCTCCGCCTGCAGCAGGCTTTCGATAACGTGTTTATCAATTCATATAAATACGCTGGTACGGATATCAAGGTCGATGCCAAGCTTGAAGACGGCTATCTTAAGGTCACCGTTAGAGACTTTGGTCCCGGTGTTACCGAGCAGGAAGCAGCAGTCATCAAGGAGAAATATAAAAGAGGCGCCAACAGCGAAGGCAAGGACGGCGCTGGCCTCGGCCTTTACCTTACTTCTTATTTCCTTAAGAGTATGGACGGAGATGTTTTCGTGACCAATGAAGAACCGGGCCTTCAGGTCTTATTCCTGATCCGGACGATTTAAGAATTATTTAAGAGTTCCTTAAAGGCACTTAAGGGTTGCACAGGTACTATAGTGCCATAAGGAGGCGATAAGCTATATGAACGAAATAATCAAAACCAACAGACTTTGCAAAACATTTTCAAACGGAGGAGTACAGCAGCACGTACTCAGAAACGTAGACCTCGATATTTACGAAGGTGATTTTACTATCATAATGGGTGCGAGCGGCGCAGGTAAGTCAACACTCCTCTACGCACTCTCAGGAATGGATAAGCCGACACTCGGCGATGTAACATTCGCAGGCGAGACGATCACAAAGATGAACTCAGACGAGCTCGCGATCTTCAGAAGAAAGCACTGCGGCTTCGTATTCCAGCAGACCTACCTCGTAGATTCCATGAGCGTCCTCGATAACGTCCTCGCATCAGCATTCCTCGTGGACAAGAACAGAAAGAATGCAGTAGCAAAGGCTCAGGCAACACTTAAGGCAGTAGACATCGATGAGAGCAAGTGGGACAAGTTCCCGACACAGCTTTCAGGCGGTGAGGCTCAGCGAGTAGGTATCGCACGAGCACTCGTAAATAAGCCTCAGCTCGTTTTCGCTGACGAGCCGACAGGAGCTCTTAACTCCAAGACAGGTAAAGACGTACTCGACGCTCTTACAAAGGCAAACAATGACGGCCAGTCGATCGTAATGGTAACTCACGACATCACTAGCGCGAGAAGAGGCAACAGGATCTTGTACGTCAAAGACGGTGAGATCGCAGGCAAGCTCGACCTCGGCAAGTACGTTTCAGGCGATAAGGAGCGCCACTTGAAGCTCCGTGACTTCTTAGGCGGAATGGGGTGGTAATATGAATAAGTTGCTCCTTCTTACCAAGTCCCACATCAAAAAGAACAAGGGCACGGCGATCGGCCTGATCTGCCTCATGATCATCGCAGCAATGCTCGTCGGCCTCTCACTTCTCCTGTTCCTGGACGCATACCCTCTGGCAAAGACAGAATCCGACAGACTCAACTCCGGCGACGGTTACATCAGGATCTCCGGCGATCTCGAAAAGATCAACGACGAATTCATCAAGGACTCCCTCGGAGACGAAGTCGAGAACTATATCAGTGACAGATTCCTTCTTTACTCTTCAACATCAGTTCCGTTCGGTGAGGGAACAGTCGTAACCGCACTCGTCGTTAACGACAGCAGCGCTTACGACCGCACCATGGCAAGAACAGAAGTAGTTGAAGAAGATACGTCGATCAGTTCTTCTTACGTCCTTCTCCCATATCAGTACAGATCAAGCGGCGGATATGAGATCGGTGACGACTTTAAGCTCGAACTCAAGGACAGCTCATATGACCTCACAGTAAGAGGCTTTACCACAACACCTTACTTCGGATGCAACAACTCCAGTTCTTTCGAATACATCCTCGATGAAGATACTTATGCAGACCTTTATTCTAAGGACAAGGACTCCCAGGAATGTGTATTCATCGCATATGATCTCAAGGACGGCATCAAGGAATCCAAGTTCCAGCTCGAAGCAAACAACAGGATCCTCGCGGGTTCCCCGAGATCTGAAGTCAAGATGCAGACATTGAGCAGCGTTGTATCATCCAGAACATTCATGTCTCTTATCATCGCTGTATCCAACCTCGTAACTACAATGGTCGTACTCATTGTTATCCTTCTCATGCTCGTCAGCAGCATCACTAACTACGTAAGAGAGAATATGAAGACCATCGGCGCCCTCAAGGCTATCGGTTATACAAGTAAAGACCTTGACCGTTCGCTCCTCCTTCAGTTCTTCATCCTTTCCATCATCGGTTCTGTTATCGGTACGGCTTGCTCATACGTGTTGATGCCTGTCATCGCCAAGTATGCAGTGTCCCAGATGGGTATCCCTTACAGCGTATCCTTTAATGCGCTCGCTACAGTTATCCCATTTGTCGCAGTAGTAACATTTACCCTGATCATCTCTGCTTTTGCTCTCCGCAAGATCAAGAAGATCGAACCTATCGTAGCTCTCCGTGAAGGCACAGCCGGTCATAACTTCAAGAAGAATCACTTCGCACTTTCCAAGTCTTCCACAAGCCTTAACTTGAACCTTGCTCTCAAGACCATGATGGCAAACAAGAAGCAGAACATAATCACATTCTTCGTAGTAGGCGTCATCGTATTCCTCTGCGTGATCTCACTTCTCATGTATGAGAACTTCAACCGCCATCCTAAGCTCGAGATGATGGCTTTCGAGTCCTGCGGTGCGATCGTTACATTCGATTACGAGACCAAGGACGAGGCTGCTGATTTCCTCACAAAGAACGGCGGCCAGAACTTAAGGATCATCAACAATTCACGTGTAACATATAACGACGAAGATAAGCTCTATGTCTATATCATCGATGATACGACTAAGCTTAACAACCAGAACTCTTGCTATGACGGCAGACTCCCTGAGCACGACAACGAAGTAGCAGTAAGCGGTAAGTTCGCTAGAGACTACGGTTTTGAGATCGGTGATGAGGTCAAGTTCGACTATGGTGACAATTCATTCTCCTACGTTATCTCAGGTCTCATCCAGACAGCCAACAACTCCGGCCGTGAGGGCGTATTCAATATGGCAGGTGCTGAGCATCTGATGGATATGGAATACCTCCCGGATACATACTACGCAGATATCGACAGTAAAGAAGCTGATAAGCTCATCGAAGCATGCAAGGACGAGTTTGGCGCACACATCCTTTCAACGACAAACTTTGAAGTTGCAGTTGAAGGCTCCATGACAACCTTCAAAGGCCTCGCAGCCCTGATGCTCGGAGTTATATGCGTGATCTCCGTAGTTGTCATCCTCCTTGTCCTTTACCTCTTGATCAGATCTCTGATCTATAACAAGCGCAAGGACTACGGCATCTACAAAGCGATCGGCTACACATCAAGAGATCTCATTCTCCAGACAGCCCTTAGCTTCATGCCTACGATCATCCTTTCAACGATCGTCTTCTCCGTGATCTCATACTTCGCGGCTAACCCTTACATGAACATCGCAATGATGGCATTCGGCGTCGTTAAAGCCGACTTCGATATCCCGATCCCGGGCGTAGCGATCATTGCAGCAGGCATCATCGTTCTCTCATTCCTGTTCGCTCTTTTCGAGTCCCGCAAGATCAAGAACATCGAAGCCTATAACATGTTAATTGCAGAATAATTCGGATAGATATTAACGTCCTCCAAACGGGGGACGTTATTTTTTTGAAAAAATTTTTTCGAAAAGTGCAACGCGTCTTTTTTCAGCTTCGTCATAAGTATGTCGGTTGATCCGACAAGAAAATGGAGGAAATAAAAAAATGAAATACGCAAAATTAGTAGTACCTGTATTGGCTTTGACAATGGTAATGAGCGCTTGCTCACAGAAGGCTGAGGAGACAACAACTACAGCAGCCGAGACAACAACAGAGGCTACAACAACAGAAGCTGAAACTGAAACAGAAGACATTGAAGATGAAGAAGACTATGAAGAGGATTGGGAAGAGACTATTGAGACAGTGATTCCTGATCAGAGCATGCCTATCGATGAGAACTATATGAAGTATTATGACTATCAGAAATACTACTCTTTGACTTTTGAAGATGAAGAGCCAGAAGCCAAAGAAGAAGATTTTACTGATGAGATCCTCAAGGAAGAATTCAAGAAACTCGTAGCAGACGGTTTCACAGTTAATTCTGCTGAAGCAGATGCGGTTTTCCTTGTAGGAGAAGGTTTTGTTGATGATGAGAATAATCCTATCGCATACCTTTACAGAGGTTTCTCATCCTATAAGGATTCTGATGACTCTTACACAGCTGTCAGTGAGTACATCGTTTCACAGGAGATCATCGATCAGCTTCCTTATATTAAGGGTGAAGAGAAGGACGGAATCATCACATATACAGAAGATGAGAAAGTACAGTGCCCTAGAGACGCAGCTATTACATATGATCCTTCAACACAGCTCCTCAAGATCGAAATGTCTTATACATATGACCTCGATGCTGTAGGCTGATCTATCGCACCTTTTATCTGATTGTTTTATTGAGTCTTAAAGACCGCTGAGTTCGCGCTTAGCGGTCTTTTTATATCCTCTCCCACATTCCGCTCACCCTAAGGGTGAGTCAGCAGGGAAGCCTCACAAAAAAACTCACCCTAAGGGTGAGTGACCAAAGCCACAACCACATTCCGCTCACCCTAAGGGTGAGTCTGCAGAGAAGTCTCACAAAAAAACTCACCCTAAGGGTGAGTGACCAAAGCCACAACCACATTCCGCT
>CADCPU010000107.1 GCA_902803365.1 Oscillospiraceae bacterium | reverse complement strand
GGGGCGTCGGGCTTTACCTCTTCTGTTTGAAGAGTCACTGCGGATGAGCAGAGCAGGGTGCAGATCACTATGACGGCGTAGACCCTGAGGGTGTGGTCGCGGCGGAAGCTCTCACAGATCTCGTACATGTCCCTGCCGCGTCTGGCATAGACAGCTTTGTGTCTTGGGGATGCGTCATCGGAGCGTTCAGGCAGGACGACTGTCTTCCTGTAATGCATGAACAGGTAAAAGGCGGCAACGATGCATAATAGGGATGTGAAGACCGCGCCTACCCATGGACCGGTCGGGCCGGTAATGAAAAACAGACCGATGTCTATTCCGATAAATATCAATGTGGCGAGTATCCAGAGCACGGTTGCTTTGGATATCTCTTTTTTTGCTTTTTCTTCAGATTTCATGATCGTCTTCCTCAATTTTGTCTTTTTTGCATTATATCACCGTGGCGGTCTTTGACAACTTTGTATGCAGTTTTTTGACATCTGATGTCGGGCAGCGAAAAGCGAATTGGCGCAAAACTTCCACCATAAGGCGGTTTTCGAGATCTGGCCGACAGAAAAGAAGTTTATATCCAAAAGTGAACAAATATTAAATATCGTTTATTTTATATTGCGCGCGTGATATAATATTGCGTATAAAATGCAAGAACGGGTTTGAGCTTGGGAGGGTTGACTATATGTTCACTTGGAACTTTCAGTATGTATCCAACGCGAAATTAGCAGAGACGTTCAGTCAACTTATGCTGAGCTCCCAGGAACAGGATGTTTTGGTCAGGATCCACACGGCGATCCATTCACGTGACGAAGCTTTGACATTGGCCCGTTTTATCAAGGGACTGCTTCCAAAAGCGCATATTTTCGGCACGAGCACGTCTGCCGTCATTTACGGAGGCAAGCTCTTCTCGAATCAGTGTCTTATCTCGGTCAGTCTTATGACGAGCGGATATATAAAGTCCGGTGTTTTGCAGCTCCTTGATCCGGAGACGGGGGCTCCTTATCCTCCCGATATCCTGTGTAACAGTGTTAAGGATGCCGTAGTTACGGACGATTCATCGCTCCTTCTGACTTTTTTGTCTGGCAGATATCTTGCCATTCACGAGTTCGTCGAGAAGAGCAATGAACTGTTTCCCGGTGTTCAGATGACGGGAGGCATTGCAAATACGGGCGAGGATTTTCTCCTGAGGGGCATACAGAGGGGATTTGTCTTTAATGAGACCGGTGTCTATGACAATGCAGTCATCGTTGCTTCGATAAACGGACCTTCTGTCGAAAACTGTACATCGTACGCATCGGGAGCCGCGCCTATCGGTGAAGAGATGGAGATAACGGAATCGTTCGGCAACTGTATCCTTACGATCGACGGCAAGGAAGCTACGGGCAATTATTTTGCAGGAATAGATGACGACTTCGGCGAGAAGAGCGGTTTTTCGAACCTGTTCCCGTTTGTCTATACGGAGACCGAGAATGTTCCGATCTTTATCAGTTACAGCGGCAAGAAGTCTTTGTCTGAGATACTCCCGCCGGATATTCCTCAGAATAAGCCGTTCTATGAATCAAGACCTGAAATCGACATCTATTCGGATACGGGATTCCTGAGCGTTGATCATGCGGTCAGGAAAGGCAGGAAAGTAAGACGCGCTTTTATCTATGACAGGAATATCGTTCAGGATTGCCGCGCGCTCTTCAGAAAGATCGAGAACTTTAAGAAGGCCGAGACTCTCTTTGCATATTCATGCATCATCAGATCGATGATCTATTCGAACTGTGCGAAGTGGGAACTTTCCGTTTATGAGAAGACAAATATCAGCGGGTGTATCACGCTCGGTGAGATAATCAATCACGAAGGAAGGAATATCTTCGGCAACTGTACTTTCGTTATCTCTGCAGTCGGTGAGAATGATTCGCGTCAGGAGTTTAATCCTTATGCCTTCTCGCACACTGATGCGCTGTCGGAGGATAACCGTGACCTTATCAAATACCTGACGTACATGGAGACGAGGTTTGAAAAGGATCAGAAGATGGCTGCTGCAGACAGCATCAAGGCTTTTGTCCGTGACTGTGAGATGAGCGTGCTCTATTCTGCGAATGAAGAGCTCCCGAATTTTGCGGCTTTGAGCATCGACATGAAGACTAAGAGTTATGACAGGGTGTGCATCATCAAAGTTACGGATGTTGAAAGTATGCACTTGGTCTTTACAGAGCAGAACATCGACCTGACTTACAGGTGGTTCCTGGGCAAGTGTACGGCATTCGCCAGATGGAAGCACTATAACGTGTATCTGATCAATAAATGGCAGCTCGCGATCGCAGCCGCGAATTATCTCGTGTCACTGAATGACTTCGTGTCTGACATGGAGATCCTGCAGAATGAACTTTTCGAGTCGAACGAAGAGAATATAGCCATAGTTCCGCTGTTTTGTGTCCTCGACGGATGTAACTCCGATAACTTTGAGTCGACATTTGTATCGGCTTATATGGAGATGAGGAGCCGCAACAATCAGTTCTTCGTTAAGGAGACGGGTGAGCAGACGGTCGATGTCGACCAGATCAGAGAGAAATATCACATGGTCAACGTCATCAACTATGCGATCACGCACGATAAGGTCATTCCTTATTTCCAGGGTATATATGACAACAAGCAGAAGAAGATAAACCATTACGAGTCGCTAATGAGGATCGCGGACGAGAAGGGGACGATCTATTATCCGGGCAGTTTCCTGGAAGTTGCAAGATCTTACGGACTCCTTTATGATTCGCTGTCATCTGCGATGGTACATAAGGTGTTTGAGAAGTTCAAGGATTCCGTGAGCTGCAGCGTCAGCATAAACCTCGGTATGCGTGACATCAGGAATAAGAAGCTGACCGACTATATCTACGGGTTCCTGTCGACAGTCATGCACCCTGAGAATTTTGTCTTTGAGATACTCGAAAACGAGGATATCGATGACTATGATGCACTCATGTCATTCGTTGATACGATCCATCAGCTTGGAGGTCTTGTCTCGATAGATGATTTCGGCAGCGGTTTTTCAAACCTCAAGCATATAGCGAGCATACATTCCGACTATATCAAGATAGACGGTTCCATCGTAAGGAAGTGTTCGGAAGATCCGGAACTCGAGAAGCTCGTGGCACTTATTTCAGGTTGGAAGAACCTGAGTCTTCACAAGGTCTCGATCATCGCGGAATTTGTCGAGAATAATGAGATACAGGAAGTTCTGATGCGCTATGATATCGATTATTCACAGGGATACCTGTTTGCGCGCCCTCAGCCCGAGATCGATATAGACAGGAAGGAAGGTTCGGAGGCGGCAGATGGCGATCGGTAAGAAAAAGACTGTCGGACTCATCCTGGAAGAGATATCCGTCGATTATTCGAGGGATATCATCCATAGCGTCATGAATGCCGTCAATGCCATGAATACCCGGAACATAGAACTCGTCGTCATCGCGGGTAAGCAATATGTAGAGGATGAGAACGGCAACAGAAAACCTTTTAACGATATGTATAATTCCGTCTATGGCATTATGAATTCGTGTCACTTTGACGGCCTTCTCATAACGCTGCCGAACTGTAAGGATCGGAGGAATTATGAGAAGCTGATCTTCAACCGTCATGAAGAAGTACCCAAGGTATTCATTTCCTCGGATGTTCAAGATGAAGTCACGGTCACTTTTGATAATGAGACAGGCATAAACGAAGCTGTGGATTATCTGGTGCGCGCCAAGGGATTTACGAAGTTCTGCATGCTCGGCGGACGCGATGATAACGGCGATGCCGTAAGACGTAAGGATCTTTATGTTAAGGCACTCGGTGATAATGCAATCGAATTTGATGAAGAGACGCAATTCGTGTCTACGGACATGTCGATAAATACGAGAGAAGAAGCGAGGATCCTCCTTAATAATAATCCTGACTGTGAAGCGATCTTTTGTGTAAACGATCAGGTTGCGGTAGGTCTTTATGAAGTGATGAAGGAGAGAAGCAAGATACCGGGTAAGGATATCCTTATCTTCGGATTTGATAACACGATCCTGTCCGGCAATATGGTGCCGCCTCTGGCTTCCATAGGTTCTGATTCGATCACGCTTGGGCAGAAGGCGCTGGAGCTTTTGATCAGGATGATGAACGGAAATCCTGTCGAATCGGCCGTTATTCCGACGAGACTTTACGGCAAGGAATCCCTCGACTATGCAAATTATGTCTATACTACCAAGGAAGTCCTTGAAGGCAAGCTGCCGACTCTTAACAAGATGTTCGATGACTGTTTCTACCGCTACAGGAACGAGCAGTTCACGAGAAATTCGGTTGACCTTCGCAGGCTTTTCATAGAACTTATCCGTTCCATGATCGAAGCGATGAATATGCGCTACATGAGTCAGGAAAAGTTTGATGAACTCGGAAGGATGATCGATGTGCTTTTCGAGAGCGGGATCATGAAATACACTGACATAACGAAGTTAACTTCCAGCATCAATAAGTTGCAGAATACAATGAACTTCAATCAGCAATCTCTGGCCGCGAATGTCATGAACAACCGTCTCTTCTTAAGGATGAAGGATCGTGCCATTCGATCCATGGCGGAGTCCATGATCACAGCCGAACGCAGGTACTACGACAACAAGACGAATATGCAGCGCTTTATCGTGGAGTCTATGGACTTCGGAAATGATTTCGATAAGGCAACTGACAGGATCATCAGGAATTTTGATAAGCTTGGGATCAGAAATGCGGCATTTTATATGTTCACGAAGCCGATCGTCACGAACGGTCACGAACTTGATATCCCGAACTATATCAATCTTTGTTGTGTAGTGAAAGAAGGCGAGCTGTACGTCCTTCCCAAGGACAGACGTTTGAGCAGTATCACGAGGCTTTTCCTGAGAGAGGAACTGACTGTTAACCGAAGCGGGCTGGCGGCTTTCCCGGTATTTTGCAGGAATATCGCATACGGCTTTCTTATCTGCGAACTTGATGAGGGCTTGTCTGATAAAGGTGAGCTCATCGCTACGCGCCTGGGCATGGCGTTGTGCATAAATGACAGAAGGATCTGATCACTTATTCTTTTTACTCCTCTTCTCGAGATACATCACCTTATCGGCTTTGTTTATACATTCCATGATCGAATTCCAGTCGCCGAGCTCACATGTTCCCACGCTCGCACTGAGAGTATATTCGAGATCGAACTTCTCGTTCGTTTCCCTGATCTTTTCTCTGAAAGACCTGATGAATTGACCGATCCTGCCGGGTTCATCGAGTATCAATACGACCTGGAATTCGTCGCCGCCCATACGTGCCGCAAACTCGTCTGATCTGAGTGATGCGGTGATGCAGTTTGCAAGTCTCTTGATAGCTTCGTCACCCATTCCGTGACCGAAGTTGTCGTTAATGTATTTAAGGTCATCCATATCGATGCTGGCGACCGCGAGATGCTCGTATTTATTGAAGATGATCGACAGATTCTTATCAAATCCGCGGCGGTTATACAGGCTCGTCAGAGCGTCTCTCAGGTACAGGCTTACAACGTCCTCGAAGTCATTTATGCGCTCGTAGAGCTGCAGTCTGTTGAGTGTCTGGCCCATGAGTATCAGCATGAACTCGAGCCTCTCGTCGAAGAATCCTCTGAAGTTGTTGTTGAGCTCGAAAACGGTATAGCCGTAGACCACGTTCTTATAGTGGACAGGCAGGAAGATCCTGACACCGGGATTACGTCCGTTGTGTTCGTCAGGAAGCGCGGAATCGTTATTGAAATGCTTGTCGCATATCTCGTAATCGTCCTGCGTCATGTGGAACATCATGGACCTGTCTGTCTCGTTATACTGGCAATAGTAAGCGTGCTTGAACCACTTAAATTGCGACAGGCGGTTCATCGTAGTCCTCATACAATCCTTGAATGAGAGAACGTCCTCGTAATCAGAATCCATCAGGATAAAATCCGAAGTCTTGTAGATATACTCGTGCTGAACGACCTCGAGTCTCTTATATGCCATATAGAGGTCTCGCTCAGTTGTTCCGCCTGTACTCTCTCTAATGATCATCTTGTCTGTTACGTAGCTGTATCTGTCGGCTTTTTCTCCTGCAACGACCTTCTCGAGGCAATCGATCGCCTCTTCTGCGAGAACTTCTTCTGATATCTCATATGTAGTAAGCGAAGGTATGTGAACGGAAGTCCTCGACAGATTATCAAGACCCGTGACCATAGTGTCGCTCGGAATGTTAAATCCTCTGTCAGACAGTTCGTCCAAGAGCGACAGTGCCATATAGTCGTTGGAACAGATAATCGCACGCGGAAGAGTTCCGTCTTCTCTTGTAAAATGATCCGCCATCTGAGGCGCGAGATCAACCCAGTAGTTGCCGCGGAATATCATCTCAGGAGTAACTTCATAACCTGCGTCCTTCATTGCGGCTTCAAAGCCTTCGAGACGCTCCTGAGAGTCTTTAAGATCGTGTCTTCCGGTAACGAATCCCACGTCGCCGCAGCCGCATTTATCAAGAACGTATTTGGTTATGTCATACATGATCTGCCTGTTATCCGGAACGACATTGTAGAATTCCTTCTCGTCGCTCCTGATGCTGATTATAGGCGGAAGGCCTTCGGTGTTCTTGAGCTTTTCAACGATCTCTTTTTCAATACCCGAATGGCTCAATGTATCTGCGCAGAGGATGATGCCGTCGTACTTCTCGAGCACAGGCAGGAAGAGGATGCTCTTAAGGCCTTCTGCGTGCAGCGGGTTTTCATTAGGGACGGCGCAGTTACCGAAAATATCTATCGTGTGGTCGCGCTGGACAGCCAGATGCTTCAGCGTTCGTATGATCGACGCTGAGTAGTCGCGATACATATCGCCTATAAATGCACAGATCTTCATAGTTCATACTCCATCCCAATTAATTAATTATAATTATAACAAGAAAATTATAGGATTACGTTACAAATAGGTAAACATAACGCCTGTAATATGGTGTAAAATAAGCCGTATTGACACATTCATGACACTTTGGAGGCATCAGATCTATGATACAGGACATAGCACCGCACAGATTGAACAACAGTTTTGACTGCAGACGCGAGGCGAGGGAGGACGATCTTATTGTCGTATTCAGCAAAGGCAATATGTTGCTTATTGCTGACGGGGACTCAAAAAAGATAGCTTTCCCGACTGTCCTGGAAATGAGAGAAAAAGTCACTGTCCTGACATATCTTTTTGCGCTCGATGACAAGTGCTTTTTCCTGGCTGAGATCGATGATGAAACAGTTGATCTCGCACCGTATTCTTTCTATCGTTTAAACGAAGTCCGCAAGTGGAACTTGGAGCCCAAAGATACGATGTATGCGGCATTTACGGCATTTCACCTCGCTACATGGTATATGAACAACAGGTACTGCGGAAGATGCGGAAAAGAACTCGTTTTTGATGACACGGAAAGAGCCGTTTTCTGCCCATCGTGCAACAACAAGATTTATCCTCGTATAAACCCTGCCGTGATCATCGGAATAAAGAACGGCAACAGGTTGCTTATCACTCGCTACAGGACAGGTTTTGCCAACAATGCACTCGTCGCAGGATTCACCGAGATAGGTGAGACTTTTGAAGAGACTGTCGAGCGTGAAGTAATGGAAGAAGTCGGTCTTAAGGTCAAGAATATCCGTTATTACAAATCACAGCCTTGGGGTATCGCTGCCGACATCCTGACAGGCTTTTACTGCGAAGTCGACGGTTCGGACGAGATCAAGATGGATGAGAACGAGCTTAAGTACGCCGAGTGGGTCGAAAGAGACGAGATCATCCTCCAGCCCCAGGAGTACAGCCTCACAAACGAGATGATGAAGCGCTTTAAGGACGGACTGGAAAAGTAATTTAAGGCATAAGAAACGGACTGCCCTTCCGCGCGGGGGTGGTGGTCGTCGTAAGCGGAAAGACAGCCCGTCTCCAAAAGGAGTTATGGCACTTTAGTTTCTCTCGTCAAGCAGGAGCTGGACCCTGTTATTGATGTTTCCGGCTACGTCCTCAAAGGACTTCTGGCCTTCGATATATGCCGGGATCTCCTCGATTATTATCATCTTGATGTTGTTATCGATATGTGAGCTCGTCGTACACGAACTGATCAGATCCTCAAATTCATAGAGCAGGTGATCATCCGCGTAATTCGGATCAGGCTTGCCTTCCCATTCGATCGAATTATCGTAGGCTTCCTTGATCTCCGCTCTTATGTTGTTTTCGAG
>CADCPU010000106.1 GCA_902803365.1 Oscillospiraceae bacterium | reverse complement strand
TCGTCATATTCTTTGATCGTTACCTTATAGAGATTGAATATCAGGTAAAAACCAAATGCGCTGAGTAAAACCCAGCACATTATCAATAATATCTTTGAAGATCTCTCGTTGTAATAAATTTCTTTTTTCATTTTGTTTTATCAATCCTGAGCCTCTTTTTGATGATAGTAATCCTTGAGATTTTCAGTCGCGATCTCAAGCGCGTTATCATCGATACCGGCGGAATCATAAGTTGCTACCGATATGATCCTGTCGGTTCCCGGAAGCGGGATATAGACGATCTGGCTCGAACTCGGATCCTTCATTCCGAGAGCCATTGCCTGAGCTCTGATACTGTCAGAATCGGTAAGTCCCTTTGTCTCTTCCTTAGTCTTAAGGATCTCTCTTTTAAGGAGCGTGATCTCATCCTTACGGTCGGAATTATCGCGGCTCAATTCAGCAAGTTCAGCCTGCGGATAAAGGATGAGCGCAAAGAAGATCCCTACGATAATGATAAGACCTGCAGCGATGATCGTCTCGAGCGTCCTCTTGCGGTTTCTCTTTGCAAGTTTCCTGTTCTTCTCAATGCTCTCTCTGTCGAGCATCGCACTGTGATTTCTATTGTAAACGGAATTATTTGCGGCAACTTCCTTCTCAGAGCAGAACTTAGTGTTCTTCTCAACGATAGTCATGGTACCGTCACTGTCTCTGTAGTGATACTCCGGTTTTTCCTTCTCATTCAAGATAGCTTCGATGTCGAGTTCCGACTCAAGAGAAAAACCTTCCGTCTCTCCTTTTTCTCTCTCAATTTTCTTAGCCACTTTCTCCTCCAACATTACACCTTCTGTTCGATCCTCTCGAAAACACGAAGCTTACAGCAATGTGCTCTCGAATTCGATCTTATTTCCTCTTCTCCGGCCACCACCGGTTTATTCGTTAATACTTTTCCCAAACTCACTTTCCCACACACACATACCGGGAAATTCTTAGGGCATGTACAAGGCGACGCATGATTCCTGAATGTCTCCTTCACGATCCTGTCTTCCAGCGAATGGAACGATATTACCGCCATCCTGCCGCCGTCTCTCAAGAGAGTCGGACCCACGTCCAGGAGCTTCTGGACCGAATCAAGTTCATGATTCACCTCTATCCTTATGGCTTGAAAGCATCTCCTTGCAGGATGCTGATCTTCGTTCCTCGCCTTACCAGGCACGTAACTTGCGATCTTGGCGGCAAGTTCCAAAGTTCCCGTAAACGGAGCCTTCTGTCTGTCTCTGACGATACCTGCTGCGATCCTGCCTGCAAATCTCTCTTCACCATACAAACGGAATATCCTCACCAGATCCTTCTCGTCGTATGTGTTTACAACGATCGATGCGGTAAGAGGAGCCGTCGTATCCATCCTCATATCCAAAGGTCCGTCCTTTGCATATGAGAAGCCTCTCTCATCAACATCGATCTGATGTGATGACACACCGAGATCAGCAAGTATTCCGTCAACTTTTTCAATGTTCAGTTCCTCGAGCACATCCGCGATCGAAGAAAAATCGGACTTAACGATCTTCCAATTATCAGCTCCCGCTGCTTCAGCCTTAGCTCTGCATGTACGGAGCGCATCGTCGTCCTTATCAAGGGACACCAACAAGCCGTCCTTGGAGAGCTTATTAAGTATGCCCATGCTGTGACCGCCGCCACCGGCAGTACAGTCAACGTAGATACCGTCAGGCTTTATGTTCAAAGCCTCGATGGACTCATTAAACAAAACAGGAATGTGGTTAAACTCAAAGTCCTTCGACATAATACTTCTCATCCAATCCGACCAAAGCGTTGAGATCGATGCGGTTCTCCTCATAGAAGGTCTTCCTGCAGATCTCGAGCTTATCGAGTATGTCGATCACGCAGATCTCATCATTGGGCTTTGCTCCGATCCTCTCCCAAAGTTCGCTCGTGAGAGTGATCCTGCCCTGAGAATCAGGTGTCAATTCCAAAGCCTCACCAAGTACCGCTCTCTCTAAGATTCGCTTAACCGGATCCAAAGAATTGATCTTGGCGATCTGCTTCTTGATATTCTCGAAATTCTCGGCCGTGTACACGCAAAGATATCCCTGATCGAGACTTATAGTCGCAACAAGATCACGACCAAACTTTTCCTTAAGCTTGGCCGGAAGGAAAAATCTGCCTCTTGCATCGATCTTTTTAATATCGCGTGCCATTGTTTCTCCTGTTTTGTTTTTGAAAGCTAACGGTTTGCTCCCGTTCGCTCCCAGAATGGGAACAATTGCTCCCGTTTCCTCCACGTGTTTCCATTTTATGCGTAGAACCAAACATTTGCAATAGAAAAAACCAAAAAAGTTTAATATTTTTGTAACACAAGACAGATTTTGTAATCATTCCTTGAGCAAAGTCATATTCGCGACACGAAAACACCGCCCCCGAGCACCTCATCAGTGCCCGAAAGCGGTGTTTTTCACGGTGGTCAGCCGTGTCGGGATCAGCCGTCTGCATCACCCGCCCTGTGGAGGGAATGATTTATTCAACACTTATTCCATTTGTTCCAATCTTTATCTCATGTTCGTCATTCGCAATGAAGATGCCGTCCTTATCGATCCTGACCTTATCCTCATCCGTATCGACTTCTACTTTTCCATCCTTAACAACGATCTTATCGCCGTCGTCCGTTACATATACTCCGTTCTCATCAAGATGGACCTTGTCCGGATTTCCGATGATCACTGCATCATCAATATCGAGCGGATCAAAGATCTCAACATGGAAATCTCCGCCGTTATTCTGGAACCAGTCCTTGATAGCCTGCCATCCGCCTTCAGCTCCGAATGTCCTGACTGCCGATACACCTGCGATCAGCTTGAAGACGATCATAAGCACGAGCGATGTCACACCGATTATGAGGATCACAATATCTTTCTTTTTCATATCAGAACCCCCTTGTCCAAAGTCTTCTGTTAAGTCTTATAAACTTCTTGCCTGCCAATATGAGCAGCTTGATACCGAAGTACAAAAGACATCCGAGGAAGACGACCTTAAAGCATGTGCCGATCTGGTTCATCAGCTGTGCATATTGATAAGAGCCGTACTCACTGAACTTGGTGATCCTGAACACAAAAGCCGTGCTCGATGCGATCATCGACAGGATGATCCTGATATCAAATGTCACCCAACAAGCCGTGATCGGCACCGCCAAAATGCAAATGAATATCGAGAAGACCTTGGCACCTGTCGTGCTCTTCTTTGTATCTTTCTCCTGAAGCACCTGAGGAAGCTTATATGGTGTGCAGTTGATGTAAGCCTTGGCAAGTTCCTTAACATCGCCCAACTCATCCGCTGCCTGCTCCTCAGTCTTTCCACTCTCAACAGCCATATCAAAGTGTTCTTCGATCTCGGCTGTTATCTCTCTAACGTCATTATATGGAAGCGACCCTAATTCACGGGCCAGCATTTCCGTGTATTCTTTCTTATTCAATTCCGATCCCTCCTACTATTCCGGTTACGACCTTGCTGAATTCTTCCCAATCCTTGATATATGCCGCCAGCGTCTCCTGCCCTTCCGGTGTCAGGTGGTAATACTTACGAGGCGGTCCGTTCTGCGATTCCTTGAGATAGGTACTGACTAAGCCGTCCGCCGCAAGCTTACGAAGTATCGGGTAAACCGTACCGTCTGCAAGCTTGATCCGGCCGGACAGCGAGTCAGCAATGTCGTATCCGTAACTATCCTTATCCCTCAGCATCGCGAGTACGCACATATCAAGAACGCCCTTTTTAAACTGAATGTTCATGGAGTACCTCCTCGCTATAATGCTTTCTACAGTACTGAATATACCACACTACTGTTTATTGTGCAATACTGAATTTTAAACAGGTGTGGTCGGGGGAGCTTGCATGTTTGTAATCAGGGATTGAGATAGCAGCTGACAGAGGAAGCCGTTCTTACCCATGATGGGTAAGATTTTGGGGCTTGGTCACGGATCCCTACCCATCATGGGTAATTTTATAAGTTGCATTGAACGGGACTTACCCATAATGGGTAATTTTTTCGAGATAGCCGGCGATTTCTTACCCATGATGGGTAATTTTCTTTGCTGCCGCGACCAACAGAACTAACTATTATAGTTAGTTTTCAAACAGGGTGACCATCATGGTCAGATTTCATATCGTAGTGAACAGAATCAAAGATTCGGACAAAGGCACGCCCCTGCCCGCAGACCTCATTACGAGATCTTTCGATCCATTGAGATATTAAGTATTATTCCGAAGGATATGTAGTTTACCATCATCGAGGTACCGCCCAGACTTATGAACGGGAGCGGGATACCGGTAACAGGCAGAAGGCCGACGGACATTCCCATGTTTTCGATGAAGTGGAATGCGAATGCGCTCGCAAGTCCGATAGTAATATACGAATAAGCTTTGCGTCCTGACTTGGCTGCGACATAGATACAGCGGCACAGGAAGAAGAACGCGAAAAGCACGACTGCAGTCGTACCGATGAAGCCCAGGTGCTCGGATACGGCAGCATAGATAAAGTCGGACTCCTTAACCGGGACTCGTACGAATACTCCGGTGTTGTTACCGGACAGACCGCCGGAAGCGATGGCGTCCTTGGACTGCATGAGGTTGTACTCAGCCTTAAGGTCAGTTCCCTCGAATACGAGAGAGAGGATCCTCTTCTTCTGATAAGAAGCGAGGTAGAAATTCCAGATGACAGGGACACCGATAACGATACCTGCGGAAAGAGCGAGCAGGAAGTAACGGTACTTAACGCCCCAGACAAAGAGGATACATACAAACGAGAACATGATAACCATCGCGGTACCGAAGTCCGGCTGCTTAAAGATCAAAAGGAGCGGCGGGACGTAGACGAGCGCTACGTATCCCATACCCTTCCAGAACGGGATCTCGTTGTTGTACATCTGCTCGAAAAAGAACGACGACACCATAACGAGTCCTATCTTCGCGAGCTCGGAAGGCTGGAACATTCCGACGACCGGGATACTGAGCCATGAGTCGGCACCCCATTGGTCGACCATCGAAAAGCCGTCGATAGGGACAAGTATCAATAAGAAGAGTGAGGCGGCGTAGATGAGCCACCCGACAAGCTTCATGAAATGCGTATCGAGAAGGCAGATAACGAGCGCGATCGTAAGGCCGAGGCCTGCCGCGAAGATCTGCTTATAGAGATTACGGGGATAGTCTTCATATCCGCTCGAGAGAACTTTGCTCAGGACAAAGATACCGATTACGGTCATAAGAAATACAGGAACGATAAGATAATAGTCTACCGTTCTGAAATAGTTATTATTGCGTAATCTCTCGATACCGGACTTGTTCTTTTCCATTAACCGTCACCGTATTATTTCTCGGACTCAACGTCAGTCTCAACTTCGGACTC
>CADCPU010000105.1 GCA_902803365.1 Oscillospiraceae bacterium | reverse complement strand
CTTCTCTCTTAAGTCCTCAACATTGTTCTTGATTACCTCAGGATATGAGCATACGATCGGACAGTTATAGTGGTTGCCCGAGTTCTGATTCTCATCACGCTCGTACGGAACATCCGGATAGAAGATGGTCGTGATACCGCGGCTGATCAAGTTTTCGATATGACCGTGAACGAGCTTAGCCGGATAGCATACTGACTCAGACGGGATCGTATCCATTCCGCGCTCGAAAAGAGCATGAGTAGATCTCGCTGAAAGCTTTACCGAGAAGCCGAGCTTTGTAAGTACCGTAAACCAAAACGGATAGTTCTCATACTGGTTCAATACTCTCGGGATACCGATAACGCCGCGCTTTGCATCCTTTTCAGGAAGCGCCTTATAGTAAGAGAATGTTCTGTCGTACTTATATCTGAACATGTTAGGCAACTTGATCTCATCATCATTAGTTACCTTGCCTTCACCCTTCTCACATCTGTTACCGGAAACGAAGCGCTTGCCGTTGGAGAATGTGGAGATAGTGAGCTTACAATGGTTTGCGCATCCTTCGCATCTCGTGTTCTCTGTCGTCATCTTGAACGAATCGAGATTCTCTGCATCGAGAACGCCAGATTTCCAAACCTTATCCGGGCATCTCTTCTG
Organism: Oscillospiraceae bacterium; assembly: GCA_902803365.1. The sequence continues at coordinate 3,769 of CADCPU010000105.1, read as the reverse complement.
TGCGATGAGAGCCGCACCGAAAGCACCCATGAGACCAGCTACATTAGGACGGATTACATCCCTTTTCGATACAAGCTCAAAACATCTCAAGATAGCATCGTTCAGGAACGTACCGCCCTGTACGACGATGTTCTTTCCGAGCTGCTCTGTATCGCGGATCTTGATGACCTTGTAGAGCGCATTTCTTACTACTGAATACGAAAGACCTGCGGAGATATCACCAACGGAAGCACCCTCTTTCTGGGCCTGCTTAACCTTGGAGTTCATGAATACCGTACATCTCGTTCCGAGGTCAACCGGATTCTGTGCCTTGAGCGCCTCGACTGAGAATGAATGAGCATCCATCTCGAGCGTCTGAGCGAATGTCTGGATGAAAGAACCGCATCCCGATGAGCATGCCTCATTGAGCATGATGGAATCGATAACGCCGTTCCTGATCCTCATACACTTCATATCCTGACCGCCGATATCGATGATGAAATCAACATCAGGACAGAAGAACTTGGCTGACTGGAAGTGAGCCATCGTCTCGATCTCACCGTCATCGATACCAAGTGCAGCCTTGATGATATTCTCGCCGTAACCCGTTACGCAAGAATAAGCGATGTAGCAATCCTCAGGCATCTGCTTGTAGATGTCCTTCATGATATTAACAGCACTCATTACAGGGTTACCCTTGTTGCTTGCATAATATGTGTAGCAAAGCTCTCTGTTTTCATTCATTACGACTGCCTTAGTCGTCGTGGAGCCGGCGTCGATACCGAGGAACATAGGACCCTTCTGCTCGGAGAACGGATGGATCTCGATCATGTCCTTGGAATGACGCTCGTCGAATTCCCTCTTCTCGTCTTCTGATCTGAAGAGCGGATCGATCCTTATGATATCAGGCGTAAAGCCTTCCTTATTCTTGAATCTCTCGATAAGATCGCTGAGCTTAACTTCATCGCCCTTTGCACTCAATGCAGCACCCAAAGCAACGTAGATCTGAGCCTCGTCAGGCATCCAGAATGACTCGACATTATCCTTGAGTGTTCTCTCGAACGCCTTTCTGAGCTCGGAGTTAAAGAAGAGCGGGCCGCCAAGGAAAGCAACATGTCCTCTGATCGGACGTCCGCAAGCAAGACCTGCGATCGTCTGGTTAACTACCGACTGATAGATCGAAGCCGCCAGGTCCTCTTTTGCAGCACCCTCATTGATGAGCGGCTGAAGGTCACTCTTTGCAAAAACGCCGCAACGGCTGGCGATCGTATAGAGCGATCTGTAATCCTTTGCAAAGTTATTGAGTCCGTCAGCATCTGTCTGCAAGAGCTGTGCCATCTGATCGATAAAAGCACCCGTACCGCCTGCGCATGTACCGTTCATTCTCTGCTCGAGAACAGGATGCATATAAGTGATCTTTGCATCCTCACCGCCGAGCTCGATAATGACATCGGTCTGAGGGTGATACTTGTTGATGGCATATGTCTCTGCCATAACTTCCTGGATAAAATCGAGTTTAAGCCAGTTAGCTACCGAAAGTCCGCCGGAACCGGTAATGGCTACCTTTGTATTAAGGTCCTTAAACTTAGCGCTGACCTCATTAAGAAGTTCGCTCAAAAGACCCGATATATCCGAGTGGTGTCTGCGATATTCGTTGTAAATGATCTTCTCATCTTCGAGAAGTACTACTTTGATCGTGGTGGATCCAATGTCCAAACCCATCTGATAATTACTCATGTTTGTTCACATCCGTCTCTTTTTTATTAAGGGGTGCACCCTTGGGTAATTTCATATTCCTGTTATGCAGTGGCTCGGCATTAAGCGATACAGCATGCGATCTGCCGCTGATCGACGCATTCTTGGAATCAGGCGCACGCCTTGTTCCCTGCGTCTTTACGCTTGTCTTGGAAGCCTTTTCGCTGACGCTTGAAGGACGTCTGGAGACCTTGTCCTTGACCTGCTTGATCTCCTTGTTCATCGAACCGAAGATCTCGAGCGACTTTTCCTTGAGTTCCTGCATGTGCTTCATCTCGGCATTTCTGATGAGCATCCTGAAGTCCTTCTCTCCGCTGATCTTCTTCTTGAAAGAACTGTTGAGAGAGACGCACAAAAGCTCGTCCGGCACACCGAGTTCGATATCAAACGGCTTTCCGAAAGTATCAGTGCATGTTAGGTTCAAGCCGTAGAAGACCTTACACACATTTTTCTCATACACATCAAAATCACACTTGATACCCAAAGAAAACGGTATTCCCGAGAAGTTGATCTTAACGTAAGGCAGATACCTCGAGAAGATCAGGTGCAAAGTGATGAGTTTCATATAAGATTCGAGGTTGATACATTCCTGATCACAGATAAGCGATACAGCACCGCTTGCCGGCATCTTGGAAATATCCGAGCGATCATCTTCAAATCCGTTAGCCCACAGATAGTAGAGCTCGCGATATACCTCGTTTTTAAACTTTTCAAAATCGCGGGTCAAAGGTTCCGCGAGTATCTTTTTTCCTACCGAGAAAAAATACTGCATATACGTAACTTCAAGATAATTAGGTACGCTAAACCACTTCATATAAGCAGCGATATCTCTGGCATTAAAAATGTATTTGTTCATAAATTCTCCTAAAAGCGCCATTAAGGCATTCTCATTATAGCATATTATTTTTAATGCACGCGTTAATTATAATATTTTAGAAAAAGCGCCTCATGATCGCTCAATCCGAGCTTTATAAACGACGGCGAAAACAGTGTCGTCTCTATCTTTTCGCCCGTCATGGCACTCCTGTTAACAAAAGCTCTGTCAAGCTCATGCATCCTGTTCGTAGCCCTGCCTCGTGATCCTTCGCTCTTTGTATCCCAAAGAAGCCGTTCCGCCTCACTGATCTCTTCCTCATAAGAACCCAGACCGCCCTGAACATAGGAGTTCAGATCTCCAACCAGACAGAATTCATTTTTCGCCTTCTCATTGGCACGGATCTCCGCCAGGACATTCTCCCACATCTTCTTACCCTGCTCCGCCCTGTTCCTGTCAGCCTTCACGATCTGCGGCATCCAGCAATTAAGATATCTCTTATCTCCCAAAGAGAAATAATTATATCTGAGCTCGCAGTCAGTCCCCTTCATATCTCGCATCCGCATGACCCTCACATCATGATAGAGATCATTCCTAACGAAAGCCGCACAAACACAGAACCCGTAGTGCTCATCCGCATCAAAACCTTCCGGCATGATACACGAATAATTACCGAGCTTATCCTTAAATGCCTCAACATTTTTCATATCCTCACCCGCGACAAACTCCTGAACAAAGACGATCTTCGGTTTTTTTACCTTGATCTCATCTGCGATCCTGACTACACGATTCTTAAATTCCGAAGGTTTAGCCTTATATCCCTTAACATTAACGGAAACACTTCCTTCGCACTCAGGCATCACCATAGCCCTCAAGATGATCTCTACGACCTGCATCAGCTTGATCCTCTTGCCGTACAAGACCTCATAATCAGACCTGACACCGTCAATAAAGGACTTAACCTCAGCATCAACAGTCGTAGTCTTGGGATTATTCTTACTGTCAGAAACAATACTCAGATATTGTGGGCCAAACTTAAGGTCAGTTCTCCTCATAGCAACGAAAAGAGCCTTATTGAGCGACATCTTCTTGCCCCCAAGCATCTCCAAATATTCCAATGTTCTATCCGTTATTCTGATACGCAAAGAGATCACCTCCTTACTCTCAGTCTAAAAAGGAAAACGCGACAAAACGGAACAAAAAGTAACAAATGGTATTTTT
>CADCPU010000104.1 GCA_902803365.1 Oscillospiraceae bacterium | reverse complement strand
ATCCGTATTATGCCAATAGGTTGTGATGATCATTCTTACGATCTCAGGTGTATCAGAGACATTCTTGGCAGCAATCTCTTCTTTGTACGATCTGCCTGGCTGCACCTTACCTTCAAGTTCGCTGAGCAAAGCTTTAGACTCGATATCCTTTGATTCTTTACCGTTTTCTACAAGCGCTACGTCGATATGATCGAGGTTAAACTCAGCCTTGTAGTCTTCACTTATGATATCCGGCCTTAACGTTGCGGCGAGCGCGGTACCTGCAGTGACTACAAGTATCGCAGCTACCACGAAGGCAATCGATGCTCTTGGAATCTTTTTCTTTATCTTCATCGTTTACCTCCTATGCTTTTATCGTCGGGAAACCTTCCCAGTTATCAGGTGCAATAACTTCATTGTTGTCATCAAAGCTTGCTACATAACATTCCTGAGTTACTGTGATTTCAGTATCCATATTCTCAATAGTGACCGGAATGTCTGCAATACTTGCTGTGATCGTGCTGGTGGTCTCGCCTGGCGGCAGGATCTTCTTGTAGTACGCAAGGAAGCTGCCGTTTTTGTTATCGGTTATCTGCCAGTCATCATTTCCTTCAACTGTCATCCCATCTGGACCATAGAGCATTACTTTCACGATCACATCAGCTTCTCCGGTGTTCTGGATGCCTACCGTCTTTGAATCTTCTGTGGTCTGTTCTTCGATGTATGTGCTGTGGCCGAGCTTTATAACCGCAGAGCCAGCCAGCTGCTCATAATCTGTAAAGTATGCCCAAGCACTGCCGGCCGTGGCCGTCAGGATCAATATGGTCATAAGCAGGACGGACACTGTTTTCTTACTGAATCTCTTCATATGACCTCCTCCTACTTACCAATCTTCTTATTAAACTTAAATTCGCTGTCGCCTGTGATACTGTACTTGTTGATGACTCCTGTATCATATGTCTGATCAGTATTGATCGTATTTGTGAAGCTTACTGAAAAAATCCGATTTCCTTCGTCATCAACATCAAGCTGAGCTTCTTTTTCAGCATCACCTTCCGGTTTGTAGTTTCCGAAGCTGACTTCTTTAACTACCACCCTGTCGACAGTCCTCGCGATGTTCTCAACATATGTGAATTCACTTTCTCCAGATTCAGCTCCGAACAGGATCGTTGCATGCTTGTGGAATTCCAGCTCTTTACCAGCGTATCCCCATACCTCGAATACAAACGGCTGAGTAGATCCATCATCATGGCTTATATAGTCTGGCAGGTTTTTCGTGATCTTAAGCTTCTTCCTGTCAAATGTGTTTGTGATTGTCTTAAGCCATTCACCGGTCTTATCATCAAACTTATCTGTGTCGAGAACGGTGTAATTCTTCTTGATCTTTTCATCCTCGATGTCTTCAGTCACGACCCATTTTTCAGGATCATCCTCGCCGATCTCGGTCTCCCATATGTAATACCAGTTACCATCGTGCGGAAGCTCGATATCGCCTTTATCAACTCCATCATATGACCTGTGCAGGATGATCTTATCCGGTCTTGACAAATCTTTTACATCTTCGTCATTTTCCCACTGCTTCAGGACTTTCAGTATCGTAGCCTTGCCTTGTGCAGGCTTTAGTCCGTATTCAGGGTCATCATTGAGCACCATAATATACATCGGCCTTGGCCAATGATAAGTAACATTACCTGAACCGTCTGTTTCTTTGATACTGGTTCCTGTCACGAGATAAAAACCGTTATTAAGCGTACTGCTGAAACTGAATCCAGCCTTGCTGTCCGCAACTGATACTGTTTTGGTCTCGATAGGATCAACTTCCGCTTCTTTGATGTATTCAGCAACGACGTTAGCGGATGTCATCCATTTCTCCTGCCAGTCCGGATCTGTTTTCTTGTAGTTCGGAACTTCCGATATGTTATCGGCAAATGGTTCTATGAACGCAAACGTTCCATTTGGTCCGAACTTTCCGACTCTGTAGAGCTTGTACGTAGTCTCGCCTGAATCCACACCCGGATCATACTTGACTGTTACACGCCCCTGAGCAAAAACTTCCTGTGAGCACAGTCCCATCAGCAACAGGACTGTCAGCACAGCAAAGGCTGCTCCGATTACGTTCTTTAGACTTACTTTACAAATCATTTCTCAAAGCCTTTTCTTTAACAAAGTTATAACTTATTCTTTTTATGCCAAAGTGATTTTGATCAATGTACTGGCCCTATTCTGTTAAGAGGCCATATCCGGAAAACTATCTTTCCGACGATCTGCTCGGATGTGACGCATCCTATCGATGTATGTCTTGAATCGATAGACACGCTTCTGTTGTCCCCGAGCACGAACACACGCTCGTCAGGTACCTGATAAGGAAAATCTATTGTCGGCTCGCCGAAAGCCTTTTCATTCAGATAAGGCTCATCGATCTGCTGTTGATTCACATAGACATTTCCGTCCAGATCTATATCGACCCAGTCACCTGAGTTAGCGATCACACGCTTAACAAGTATATTGTTATTATAGTAAAACGCTACGATGTCTCCCGTTTTGAAAGAAGCACCTTTGATCGATACAACCAGTTCTCCAGATACCAGAGTACTGTTCATCGACTGTCCGTATATTCTCAGTACCGGCAACAGCAGCACTGCGATAAGCACTGTCATCGCTGCTACAACTATCAGTATGTTTGTGGTACTCATCACAGATCTGAACAATCTGTTTCTGTAGGATACCTTTTCATATGCTTCTTTGATTTCGTCTGTTGGCGGAAGCTCAATCGGTGCTTTACTGTTCACAGCCGGTTCACTCATACTT
>CADCPU010000103.1 GCA_902803365.1 Oscillospiraceae bacterium | reverse complement strand
GCTGCCAGAGGCACCGCATCGCGGCTTCGGCCTTGACGCCTGATCCGATGATCTGTAAAAGGCAATCAAGCGGGCTTTGTCTATCTTGAATCATATACGGTGTATCCATTTTGGATACAGAAGTTTTTCTGCTCGAAAATTTGTATCCAACTTGGATACAGGAATTTTTCTGTTCTAATTTTTGTATCCGTTTTGGATACAGGAAGCGGCACAAAAAAAGGATGCCCGTGCGGACATCCTTTGGAGTTTTGCGATTATGTCAGGATCAAACCTTTGTAATCCAGTTGAACTTGTCTTCAACCTTGCCGCTCTGGATACCTGTGATGGTATCGTAGAACTTCTGTGTGATAGGTCCGATCTCGCCGTTGTTGATCGTGATGACTGTATCCTCGTACTTGAGTTCGCCGACAGGGGAAACAACTGCAGCTGTACCGCAGCCGAAGCACTCCTGCATACGACCGGACTTGCCTGCTTCGATAACTTCGTCGATGGAGATCTTGCGCTCTTCAACTTCGAGGCCCATGTCCTTAGCGATCTCTATGCAGCTTCTTCTTGTGATACCAGGAAGGATGGAACCTGCTGCGAGGGAAGGTGTAACGAGCTTGTTGTCGATGATGAACATGATGTTCATAGCGCCAACTTCCTCGATGTACTTCTGCTCAACACCGTCGAGCCAGAGAACCTGCTCGTAGCCGGAATCGTGAGCGATCGTCTGAGCGATCAAGGAACAACCGTAGTTACCTGCACACTTTGTGAAACCTGTACCGCCGCGGACTGCACGTACGTACTTATCTTCAACGTAGATCTTAACAGGCTTGATGCCGTGAGCATAGTAAGCGCCTGAAGGTGAGAGGAGGATGAAGAACTTGTATGTGTTGGAAGCGCGAACGCCGAGGTAAGGGTCTGTTGCGATTACGAACGGACGGATGTAGAGGGATTCGCCCTTGCCTGAAGGGATCCAATCCTGGTCGAGTTCAACGAGAGTCTTTGTAGCGTGTACGCAGAAGTCTACGTCAACCTTAGGGATAACGAGACGCTCGTTGGAGTTGTTCATACGCTCGAAGTTGCAAGCAGGACGGAAGAGGTTGATGGAACCGTCTTCGCACTTGTATGCCTTAAGTCCCTCGAAAACAGCCTGGCCGTAGTGGAATACCATTGCGGACGGCTCGATGGAGAACTCACCGTAAGGTACGATGCGAGGGTTGATCCAGCCCTGTCCTTCAACGTAGTCCATAACGAACATGTGGTCGGAGAAGATATGGCCGAAAGGAAGCGGCTCGCCTGCTACAGGCTTCTTTCTGGGATTTGTTGTCTTTGTGATTTTGATTTCAGGAAACATTTTATGATCCCCCTCCTAAATTAATTATGTTGTTTATTATAATACTTTTTCTAAAAAGTGCTAACAGATATCGTTTTTTGTCGCTTTTTTGAATTTTTTCTTTCCCTTTTTGTACCATTGCTCGAAAAAACCGCTATACTATCACAGGGGACAGAAATGAGATTAGAGAGGAAATGAACAGAAATGTCGGATCTTACTTTGATTTCCGAGAGGTATAAGGGACACAAGGGGTTTTATCTGGAGACCCATCTGCACACGAATGCTGCCAGTGCCTGCGCATCCATTTCTCCCGAAGACACGGCGAGGATGTATAAGAAAGCGGGGTACGACGGTATAGTCGTTACTGACCATTTTATGTCAGGTAATACTTCAGTCGATAAGACGCTCCCGTGGGAAGAACAGATCGATATGTTTTTCGAGGGCTACAGAAGAGCGAAGGAAGAGGGCGACAAGATCGGACTTCTCGTCTTTGAGGGCCTCGAGTATACGGATTACGGCACGGACTTTCTGGTGTACGGACTCAGCAGGGAGTTTTTGAAGGCGAATCCGCAGATGATGCAGATGGAGCCGCCGGAATTCCTGAAACTGTTCAGAGAGGGCGGTGCGACGCTCATTCAGGCGCATCCGTACCGCGAAGCAAGTTATGTACGTGAGGTCAGGCCTTATCCGCAGTTTGTTGATGCGATCGAGGTAAGGAATATGGGCAACTCGGATCCCGAGTTTGACAGAAAGGCGCTGAAGCTTGCCAAGATGATGAATCTTCCGATGACAGCCGGATCTGATTGTCACACATTTGGTGATGAGAACTTCGGTGTTGGTATAATCCTTGAGAAGGAGCCGAAGGATCTCGCGGAGATCTGTAAGCTCATAAGAGAAGGGAAGATCGAGCGTTTTGGAGGGTGACATGGATCAGGGATTCGTTGATACGCATATCCACGGTGCTTTCGGATTTGATACGAGCGACGGCATTGCCGGCGATATGGTCAGTATGGCGGAAAAACTCGCCACGGTCGGAACCTGTGCGTTTTGCCCGACAACGATGATGATCGGTACCGATAAGATACTCAAGAGTTTTGAGGCCGTGGCCGAGGCGCGCGAGCGGCTTGAGGGAAGCGGCAAGGCTTTTTCGAAGATACTCGGAATGCGACTTGAAGGACCGTTCTTAAATCCCGAGATGTGCGGCGTTCAGGATTCGTCCAATGCGATCCTGCCAAGAGACAGCGCAGCGCTCATAGACAGATTGGAGCGCGAGTTCCCGGGTCTTTTGAAGATGATCGATATCTCGCCTGAGCTTGACGGCGGCATCGATATGATCAAGGAATATTCGGAGAAGTATGTATTCTCGCTGGCGCATACGGCGGCGGACTATGATATCGCTTCGGCGGCTTTTGAGGCAGGCGCCAAGAGCGTGACTCACGTCTTTAATGCGATGAAGCCGATGCTCAAGCGCGATACGGGTGTCTTGGGTGCTGCGATCGATCACGATGCGTATGTCGAAGTCATCGCGGACGGCAAGCATGTCCATGCTCCGTATCTTAAGCTCCTTTATTCCGATGTGCTCGAAAACCGAATCATCACCATCTCGGATTCGATGCGCGGCTGCCTTATGCCTGACGGAACTTATGATCTGGGCGGTACGCCTGTTGAGGTATACGACGGTCAGACTCACTTCGGACCGCAGGGCGGACTTGCAGGCTCCGTGACTTATATGGCGCAGGAGTTTGAGACGCTTAAGGGTTTGGGGATAGACGAAGACCGTATCAAGAAGACCATGCGCGATAATCCTCTGAGGCGTATGGGAATAACAGAACTTTGTTGAGGTTGATATGAAAAAAGAATGTGCTTACAGTTTCCTGTGCGGATCGCCTCTGTTTGAAGGCGTTGACTGCGCGGAATTTGAAGATTTTTGTAAACAGACCAGGACCAGGACTTTTGAGAAGGGCGAGATAATCGCTGCTGAAGGAAAGCCTTGTAATTCGATCGGCGTTATCCTTGAAGGTCAGGTTGCAGTCCAGAAGATCTCGTCAGGCGGCGAGTATGCGACGATCGCGCTCCTGTCTGCGGGCGACTTCTTCGGTGAGGACATGATATACAGTTCCAACAGTATCTTTCAGACTACGCTCGAGACGATGGCTCACAGCAGGATCGTCTTTGTAAGCAAGGAGATAATGAACTCCATTATGACCAAGTGTCCTTCTGTAAAGGATAATATCCTGAGGATCCTGTCGGACCGCGTTAATTCACAGAACAGAAGGATCGAGCTCCTGTCTCAGAAGACGCTCAGGGAGAAGATCGCTTATTATCTTATAGACCTTTTTAATCAGGGACAGAATGAAAAAGAGGAGTTGATCGCGGGTTCGTGCAAGAACTGCGTTAACTTCGGAACCGATTCCTGTAAATATCCGAGTGAATCCCGTAATGTCTATCTGCCTGTATCAAAGGAGATCGT
>CADCPU010000102.1 GCA_902803365.1 Oscillospiraceae bacterium | reverse complement strand
GGATCAAGGCGCTACAGAAAGAGCTACCACGACGGCAGGCCTGACGAGTACTTCTACTCAGACGGCAAGCCGCAGAAGACGGCGCTCTCGAGCTTTATATTCGTCCTCATTTTCATGGGGATGATAGGTGCCTGCCTCTCCAGCATGCTCGGGAACTTTTTCCCGCACAAGCTCAAGGAGAATTACGACCGCCCTGCGACCAGAGTCATCGACGAGATCGACATCATTGACGACGATAAGGCGCTCGAAGCCGAGCTTCTCGCATATAACGACCTGACCGGCATCTGCCCTGTCGTTCTCACCACGACAGTCGAAACATACAACAGCAGCTACGTCGACCTCGAGTCCTATGCGTACAGAAGGTATACAGATATGTTCTCTGATGAGCGCCACTATCTGCTGATCTACGCGATCCCTTCTTCTCAGGTCGATGAGTTCCGCGCAGGCACCATCAAAGTACCTGATTACTACTGGGAGATAATGATCGGCGACGACACTGACGCGCTCTACTCCGAGCAAGTCTTCATCCCTGCCGTACAGAATGGACTTGAATCAGGCAAGAATCCGGGGACTGTATTTATCGACGCTTTCTCGAAGCTTCGTGCGCACTCGGAATCCGTCCTGTCCCAGCCTTTCTACAAGACAAACGGCTTCCGCATCGGAGCGGTCTTCGCAGTTCCAATGATCCTCTTCCTGGTCGTATCGCTCATAGCGGTCATCAAAGAGCGCAAATTCGACTATGAAGAAGCCCCGCTCGAAGATGACTATCTCGCATCACAAAACAGAGATGTCTCCTGGAACGTCGGGGAACTCAGAGCTGTAGCGGGCGTGGACTCAAGCAATGGTTCGGGCTCAACAGGTACCGCGGGCATAGTTACGCTCATCATATCCCTGTGCTTCATGATCCCGTTTGTATTAAGCGGCATCGGACTGATAATCGGAGGTATTATCTTCAGCGTCAACGGCGTAGATATCGGTAAGTTCCTAATTATGTTCGGTATCTTCTGGCTCGCCATCACAGTCTTTATCATATTCAGGCTGATAAAGACGTTTGCAGCGAAGAAAAGTGATGAAGAATAATTAGTTGAACCCCTGAAGTTGGACTTCAGGGGTTCTTGTTTTATTTTTCCGTTCTGCTTTCTGTTATTTGAGCATCTATCTCTGATTCTACCGGCACGTATACGTTATCGTAGAAGTACTCAAATGTATAGTCAGTACTTTTCGGCATTTTGGGATCCAGGTGCAGACAGGAGACGGTCATTTTCGATAAAGATCCGTAATCGTCATACTCATAAGTATCTATATAATTGCTGTCATATCGACTGTCATACATCACTTTCTGAATGAGATTGCCATCACTGTCATATTCATATGTATTAGAGGTGTAAAGATCGCCAAGAGAATTGCCATCCCAATAGTATTCATCTTCCTTTATAACGCGGCCTTCGCTGTCGTAAGTATATAACGTCTTGGTATAGAGTTTATATGGCGTTTCTACATATAGATTCCACTCACTGTCGTTTATCATAGCTACCATGACTCCGGAATCATCATACTCGTACACGCGATCATATTTGAAGATTTCATTTTCTTGAGTCTCTCGTACGAGCTTATCTCCGTCATACACATAGTCTACGGTCGTTACGACCTCCGGGATGATCGTTTTATTCTTTTTTATATCTACATAAGGACCATCCTCTCCTTCACTTATAGATACATTTGAATTATTATATCTGGTTTGCTCTTTATGTATGAGCTTATCTCCGTCATACTCATAGTCTGTGATTTCTTCATAATAATCTACTACTACTCTGGTCTCCTGGATGAGCTGACCCTCCTCATTGTACTGATAAAAAAGCCCCTCATCCTCGCTTAGAGTTACAGATACATCACCGGATTCGCTATACTCTTTGTATTGACCGTCGTTCCTCATCGTACCAAAATTACCGTAAGGCGTTTCATATTTGGAAGAATAGTAGTACATTGTGGAATTAGCCAAGCGCATGACAGGAGTAGGCTTAGGGGTGCTCGTCGGAGCTGACGTAGGAGTACTCGTTGGAGTTGACGTAGCGGCAGTTTCAGTAACGACAGTCGTATTTTCTACAGGCGCAGACACTACCGATTCGGATTTATCACTGCTACAGGCGCTCATCGCCAGCACTAAGGCAACACCGGAAAGCGCGACAACACACACATTATTTCTTCTCTTCAAAACTCAATCCTCGCTTTCGTCATTCTATGGGGCAGACAGCCGGGAGCCGCAGTAGCTGATGCCAGCAGCTGTAATAGAATGGATAATCAAATCAATATGAAGGAATTAGAAACGAAAAAGGAATAAATTAGCAACCGTTAATTCATTTCTTTATCAGTCAGAACTATTTGTGTTTGATCATCAGTGCCTTCAGGCAGTACTGCAATAAATAAAACAAGACCCCCTAAGGTTGAACTTCAGGGGCTCATTTTTGCTCATTTATCAGTAAGTCTCGTAGTCAGTACGCCAGCGTTCTGCGTAGTTCCAGCTGATCTGCCACGGCGGGTTCATGATCTGGCTGTAAGCCTTGTACATCATATCCGCCACTACGTCTGCGGGAACTGATCCGCACGCACCGCCAAAGGCAGGGATAACGATGCTCTCGATATTGTTTTCGAGCGCCAACATCAAAGTCGATCTCATACAGTGATAAACGACCATCGGATCTCTGATGACCGACGGGACGCGCATGGTTGGTGTATGGATCAGCTTGATGCCTTTGACGTCAGTCTCCACCAAGATACTCGTTCCAACCGGCTGCTCACCGTAGAAATCTCTCATGAGACGCTCCTGAACTTTTTTCATCAGGCCCATACCGAACCAGTCCGTTATCGCCAGATCATAACCGCCGTCCATAAGCCCGTACGAATTCGCAGGCGATACAACGCACTGAACCTCGGTAGTATTCATAAAATCATGGAAATCTTTACAGACGACCTCAACGTCCTTCTCTCCCGCGAATAATTCCGCCCAGTATTCCGTTATCGGTCGCCTTCTGTCTAACAGGTAGATCTTCATCTTGTTCCTCCAATCAGTTTATTTCTCCTGTACTCTAACAAAAACAGGGCGCCTGATTTGGGACATAACAAGAGCAGATCCGATTATTTTGTAAGCATATCGTAGATATCCTTATAGTTCATGTTTACCGAGGTCGATACGATGACGAATTTGTCAGTCGGCTCGCGGAATATCTCATAAGTACGCATTTCCTTGAACTCACCACCGTCTGCTATCGGTATAGTCAGCTGGAGCGCTACCTCATCGTCATTAACGTAGCACAAACCGTCATAACCGTTATCCTTACTCCATTCCTTAAGGCATTCAAACCTTACGATCGCAAATACCGAATCCTGGAAGGTGCCCTTTACGCATCTGTCGTCCGACTCCAGGATAGAATCGAACATCGACTCGGCATAAGCATGAAGTTCTTCAGGAGTGCTGGACTTGGGCTCATTGTTCGGATGAAGCTTCAAAGACGGTAATTCATAGTAATCATATATAAAGTCGTTTATGAGGTTTTCGAGCGCGTTATATCCCTTATACTGACTGTGGACTCCGAGCAATGTCTCATAATCAAGAGAATACTTCTTGATCAGATCGTTGAGAGACGCGCCCTCAGGCATCATGTCCTCCGTGATATCATAATTGTCCCGAAGAAATCTGGAATCGACAGACCTGATTGTCGTGTTGTAAGTTATCTCCGCCTCATCCATCGTGATCTCATTTACAAGATCCACGATCTCCTTCCAGTCCTCAGGGAAAGCAAGAGAACCATGACCGTATCCGATCCTTGTAACGTCGTGAGTCGTGCCGTCCGGAGTAATATAACTCATCTCGATCCTGTAAGCGAGAGGATCACTGTCATCGAAAGTCTCAGGCAGAGCTTCGATCTTATCAATGAGTTTGTGAGCAGACTCGCTTTCAAGGAGCGAAAAATCATAATTTGAAGTATACATGAACGACAGTTTGGCGTGCCCTCTCACATCAAGCTCAAAGCAGTTCGGATACTTCGCATTACCCGTACAAGCCAAAAAGTTGAACCTCGTTATACCGTCCTTGATCTCCGGTTCCTTTGCATTCGATTTATTCTCCTTGAAGCATCCGACCGCAAACATCACGATCGCGATAACAAGCAATAATGCCAATATCTTAATTCTCATTTCTATCCCCTCCGTATGTATACGTATGTATAAATTTTATAGCGAAAATGGGAGATTGGCAAATGAGGGAAAGCAATCAGATATATAATTGCTCTCTATGACAATACTTATTTCAATTATTCTGTGAAATCAACGTTGCATTTGCTATATCACGACTAAAACCAAGGATTATAAGTATTACTTCATCTTTCG
>CADCPU010000101.1 GCA_902803365.1 Oscillospiraceae bacterium | reverse complement strand
TCAAGCGTTCCGAATCCCTCATCGATGAAGAGAGCGTCTATCCTAACACCGGAATGCTGCGCTACTGAAGACATACCAATGGAGAGCGCCAGCGATACGAGGAATTTCTCACCGCCTGACAACATCCTGATATCTCTCTCAGGAACACCCGTGCTTCTGCTGTCGCGGACCTTAAGTTCAAGGCCGGTCTTGTTACCGGTACCCCTTTCATCAGTCCTTACAAGACGATATCTGCCGTTATGTACACGCTCGAGCATCCTGTTGGCCTCTGAGATGATCTGATCGAACTTGATGGCAAGCACATATCTCTGCAGACCCAGTCCCGTATCACCACGAAGCGCCTTCGCGAACTTGAAATCTGCTTCTGCCCGATCGATATTAGCACTGTATTCCTGCCACTTAATGGTCAAGGCCTTGGATTTCTGACTGAGACGATCATGAATCTGCTTACGTTTAGTCGCCTCTTCACTATACTTACGCACTTCGGAAGTGATCTGAGCCTGACGTTCATCAAACAAAGCCGGATCAGGATCAGCCTTCTCCTGCAATTCAGCAGTCTTGTCTTTTATCGCCTTCTCATTCTCCGAACAGGAATTGTTATATTCTGATACCTTGCTCAAAAGCTCGTTCTTGGCATTCTCATCCATAAGAGCAGACTTTGCTTCTTCGACAGAACCAAATTCGCTCATCTCAAGTTTCTTGGCCAGATCTTCTTTGAGTGCGGTGATAGATCCTTTTGCACTCTCGATCTCTTCAAGATCTTTCTCATGGACCGATTCGAATCTGTTCAGATCTGCTTTGGCCGCACCGAGCTCTTCTTCAGCCTTTTTTACAGCTGCTCCATAACGTTCATTTGTTTCTCTGAGTTCTTCCATTCTCAAATTGAGCGCTGCAAGATCAGTTATGCCTTCAATAAGATTCTTGGATGCTTCCTCATACTGAGCAGCCGCCGTCGCGCATTCTCTGTCAGCCTCAGTCTTTTCTGCTTCAACCTGCCTGTGTTTCTGCTCTTCGTTCTTTTTCTCTTCAGCAGCCTTATCCCAGATATCCTTCAGTTTACGTGCCTCTGCTTCTTTTTTGTCGTAGTCTTCCTTGGAAACACTGGAATCCGTTCTCTTCGCAGGATCAGGATGATGAGTATTGCCGCATACGGGGCACGGCTCACCTTCAACAAGCTGAGCAGCAAGTTCACCGCCGATATTGGCCAAATAACGTTTCCTGTATTCCGCTGCCGTATCACACGCCTTGTTATACACTTCAAAAGCTGTTTTTTCCTTATTTTCGGAATCGGCGAGGCTTTGTGCGGAGTTCTCAAGCTTGATCTTGATCTTTTTCAGGCATTCGGCTTTGTTCTCGGCAGTTTTCTTATAACCGTCGATCTCGGAATAAACCGTGAGTTTGGAAGTATATGTGCCGATCAGTTCATTGTTGGAGGCAACAGGAGACTCTGCTTCAAGCTTTGTCTTCTTCGCTTCCAATACATTGATCTTCTCCTTAGCAAGAGCGATATCCGTAACGACCTTCTCATCTGCTTTGGTTCTTCTTTCAAGTTCAGCCTGTTTATCTGAAAGCTCCTTGATAAGAGCGCGGAAGGACTCAGCGGCTACGGCCTTCTTATGAGTCTGTTCGATCACTCTTATCTTTTCCTTCTCACTTGCAAGACTCTCCTTCTTCTTCTCCAGTTCGCGAAGAGAATCGAATTCTTTATGAAGATCACGGTCAGAATCCAGTGCCTTCTGCTTTGCATCTGCATCAAAAGCTTTATGAGTTTCTTCTATTGAGTCAAGCTCAACCTTGACTGCTTCGATCATCGCATTGAGTTCTTCGATCGTTCCGACATTTTCTTCGGCAAGGAATGTATCGATCTCCTTCTTCAGTGAATCAAGCCTGTCCTTACGCGCCTTGGCTTCATCATAAAAGTTCTCGGCATATCTTTCCCATTTGCCGCTGTCGAAAAGAGTCTTGAGGATCTGCTCTTTCTCGTTTGTAGGAGCAACTATAAAACGCTCAAACTGCCCCTGAGGGAGCAATACGACCTGACGGAACTGGTCTTTGTCCAAACCGATAAGTTCTTCGGCTTTATTCTCCAGATCTGCCAACTTCGGATTCTCGAACAAAGGAACGAGTACACCATCCTCGTTATAAACTCCGGCTTCAAGTTCGACACTGTAATTTGTTCTCTTCTTCACCTGGCGTCTTGTAAAGACGTATCTCTTATTTCCGGCTTCGAACTCAAACGATATGATCATATCCATATCCGCAGGCGCCTGATTGCATCTCCAGCCGCCAAAATCATTACGGCCGATCTTACTCTTCTGATCAGCACCTGAACAACCGCCGTAAAGTGCAAAAGTCATGGCATCAAAGATAGTGGTCTTTCCGCTTCCCGTATCGCCTTTGATAAGGAAGAGACCATTGGCGGAGAGTTTTGAAAAATCGATCTCCTGTCGCTCGACAAAAGGTCCGAAAGCCTGAAGTGTCAATGATATTGGTCTCATGCTTCACCCTCCTCTGCCTTTTTAACCGCTGCAGTAAACAGATCAACAAGATGATCCTCTGGCTCTAAGCCCATATTATCCCTGCAAAAATGTTTGAACAGTTCTATCGGATCATTCTCGATCTCATCAAGCTGTTCGATGCTGAGAGTTATCTCGGAACCCTCCCCTTCAAAAGACTTGCCGCCCGCTCCAAGGAGATTTTTATAGACATTCCGGAGTTCGTTAAGCCTGCTCAGTCCGATATATTCGTCAGTAACGTTAACGAGCACATATCCGTCCTTCACTTCATCAGGAAGATCCGGAGCAATGACTTCGTCCCATGTTCCTTCGATCGTTCTGCGCTGATGCAGGAGTGGCAATGTGATGATACTGTGTTCC
Organism: Oscillospiraceae bacterium; assembly: GCA_902803365.1. The sequence continues at coordinate 4,183 of CADCPU010000101.1, read as the reverse complement.
ATCGATTCCGTGTCGATGATCGTTACACTCTTGGTCTGTTTTTCTTCCGCACCGAACGAATACGGCATCGGTGTACCGCTGTATCTGATAAAGCTGTTGACATCATGAGGTCTGTGAAGGTGACCCAGCGCCACATAATCAAACCCGTCAAAAACACTCGGGTCTACCTGAGTTGCAAATCCGACGACAGCTGCTCTGTCACTGGTAGAAGTCTCGCAATTGGCGATAAAAGCATGCGCGATCACGATATGACGCACACCTTCTTTGAATTCTTCCTTACACGCATCAGTAACAACACGGTATGCGTCAGTGATATCCTTGATAACATCGGCCTTATCCGGATAGATGCTCTTTACTTTGGGTTCGCTGATCCAAGGGATCATGAAGATCTGTGCATTGCCGATCTCAACAACAGACGGCTTATCCGTAAGAGCTCCTGTTACATGAAGACCTGAAGCCTTCAGAAGTTCTCCACAGGTCGAAAGCCTCTCGGCGCTGTCATGATTGCCCGCAACTTCAAGCACGGGAGTCTTAAGTTCCGCACAGATACGTGTCATCGCGTAATCGTAGAGCTTGACCGCCTCCGAAGACGCGATCGAGCGGTCATATACATCTCCTGCGATCATCACGGCGTCGATCTTCTCTTCCGTGATCAATCTGCAGATCTCATCAATAAAATACTTCTGGTCATCATAAAGACTGATATTGCTGTCAGTCATTCCGAGATGCCAGTCAGAGGTGTGCAAAAGTCTCATACTATCCCTCCTGTACACTTATACTGAACACTAACTTACAAGATGTCCCAATTATAACACTCCATATATACCAAAAAACGGACAATGAACGCTCATTGCCCGCCTTTTCGAAAACTATTTAATCGATATGTCTCAGTGACTCTCGTTCGGATAGACCAGACGTCTGTCTGTATCAAACCAGTCAGCTACCGTTCTGAACATCTTTACGATGAACTCGCCTGAATCGGTCATGCTGTATGTGCCGTCAGGATTCTCGACGATCGTTCCGGTCTCGACCTGCTCGTTGAAGCGTTTTTCGAAAGCGCCGTATTCAACAACATACTTCTCCTTGAAGATCTCCTCGATCTCCTGCTGAGTAAATGTCTGATCCTTGTTCTCCTCCATATAGCTCAACATGAATACCGATACAGATCGCTCGACGGTAACAGGGATCAGTGTGAAAAGAACTGTATTAACACAGCAGAAGATCACGAACATCATGATGATATCCTTGATCTCGACCTTGTTCCATAACTTACGGCAGATACCCATCAATACTGCAGCGATGATTCCCGTAACGATGATGAAGCCTATTCCCTTGTACATGAGAACGTCGTATCCTTTCAGGATAGGCGTATGGAAAAGTCCGACGAACACAGCCGAGCAGATTATATAGATCAAGGCATAAAGCCCGATAAGCTTAAGTATATCCTTAAATGTATATTTCATAACAAATAACAACCTCCGATAGATATATCAATATAAGTGATAACAGATTTTGACAGATTCGGCAATGGTTCGAACATAAATAACGACGCATTCACCATAGATTATTATATATGATATAATAGGCAGAATTTAAAAGAGGGTATGGTTGTATTAAAGATGGGGAACACTCAAAACAAACTTAACGGGAACAAATTATCAAATGAGACAGTCTTGACGATCTGTATTCTGTTTATCGGAATACTGCTGAGATTCGGACTCGCAATAGTCTTACCATATGATATCTCCGGTCACGATCTCGGATTCTGGCCGACCAATGACAATCCCGATTGTATGGGCCATCTCGGATACACGGCTTATATCTATTATACGGGTCACCTGCCTGATTTTGATCCTTATCTCAAATACTCCATTTATAATCCGCCGGTCCACTATTGGATAAATGCGCATTTTATGTTTATCCTCAGAGCCGTAGGTGTAAGCCTGGCAGGACAGCTCGAATCACTTCAGCTCCTCACTGCCCTCTACTCGAGCCTGACGCTGGTATTTTCTTATCTTATCTTTGGCAGACTCTCCGAAAACAAAAAGACGATCTGCTATGCAACGCTCGCAGTAGCGATCCAGCCTTCATTTACATTCGGTGCAGCGCAAGTCGGAAACGACACACTTGCATTGCTCTTTGCGATCCTTACGATCTATTTCATTGTCCTCTGGCATCAGACTGACAAAGTTCGTTATCTCATAATAACTGCCTTTACTCTCGGATTAGGTATGATGACCAAGCTCAATGTCGTTCTTATGGCTCCTGCCATTGCATACTTTATGCTTCTCCACCTCATCAAGCGCATCAAAGCAAAGAAAGGGATCGTCAAGACTATCTTCTCTTATCTTGCTTTCGGAGCAATATCCGTACCTCTCGGTACTTGGTGGAGCATAAAGAACTATATCCTTTTCGATCTTCCGCTCGGATATATCGACGAACCGTCAAAGACCTCGCTCCAGCACATAACGGATCAGAGTTTTATTAACAGGTTTATCCCGAATATCGCCAACCTTACATATCCTTTTGTAGACGGTGATACAACAACACCGCGAGGCGATCAGTCTATCTTCCTGACAGTCTTAAAGCACGCTCTTTTCGACAACTCATATGTCGAAAACCTTACAGAGCCTGTCAGGATCGTATTCCTGATCGCAATGTATATCGCGATCATCATTACTGTTATCGCAATTGTCTTCTCGATCAAAAACACAGTAAAAGCCGTAAAGAACAAAGATGAGATCATCATTTTTGCATGGATAGGCATAATCACTTATGTTGCATCCCTGATAGTCTTCTGCTTCAGATTTCCTTATGTCTGCACACAGGACTTCAGATACATAGCTCCTGCCTTTGTTCTTTTCATCATGACATTAAGAAAGCAAAAGACATCCGTAAACTGATATTTCTTATTTTGCCATCCGTCTGCAATTAACATGGCAGATATGCAGAAGAACGCGCCAATACAAGACTCGGGCATCATCATGCACTGACTTTAATCCGTTGTCCATTATGTTATAATCCTCTACGTAAAAACGGAGGACAAGACAATGTTAAATGCAATTTTCGTGGTTATCGGCTTATTACTCGTGGCTTTGGCGATCATTATTCTGATCAAGAAGCCCGCAAAAAAATCAGGAGTACAGAATGCTCCTGCTGCACCGGCAAATAAGAAGGGCGCAGCCATCCTGATCATCCTCGGTATCGTGAGCGTTATCTTCTCGACATCATTCACGATCATCCCGACAGGTTATACAGGTGTTCGAGTCACATTCGGACAGGTTGAGAAAAAGACACTCAACAACGGTTTCAACTTCCACGCTCCTTTCATCCAGGAGATCGTGCTCGTAAACAACAAGCAGCAGGATATCAAGTTCAATGATAATTCCATCTCATCTGAGACGAGCGAGCGTAACACGGTCATCTTCAAGGGCATCACGGTCACATATCAGATCAACCCTGAGAAGTCCGCTTGGATCTACGCAAACGTAACAAACTATCAGGACGGTCTCGTAAGCGAATCTCTCGTAGCATCCGCTATCAAGACTTCTTCAAAGACACTCTCTCCTGTTGACTGTACAAACAGAAGCATCCTCGAGCCTAAGGCTAAGGAGAACATCCAGAAGTCTCTCGATGAGAAGTACGGTGCTGAAGTCGTATACGTAAACAAGGTAGTCATCAATGATGCAACATTCGATGCAGAGTACGATGAGAAGATCGCCAAGAAGCAGCAGGCTCAGATCGATTATGAGACACAGCAGATCGAAAACAAGAAGAACATCGAAAAAGCTGAAGCAGATGCAACGGTAGCAAAGACAAATGCTCAGGCAAGAGCTGATGCACGTGTTATCGAGGCACAGGCTGAAGCAGATGCAAACAAGACGATCAGTGATTCCATCGACAATAACGTTCTTCAGAACAGATATTATGACACATGGGACGGCAAGCTCCCTACAACGATCGTAGGTGATGAAGCAGCTGCTTCGATCCTTATCGGTTCAGGTGATACAAACACAAAGTCATCTTCAAAGCCTGCTCCTACGGAAGCACCTAAGGCAGATGACACTGAAGAATGATCATTGATCAGCTACACAAAAACAATTCGGGCAGCCTCATTTGAGACTGCCCGTTTCTTTTATCTTTTTATCGCTATCAGAGGTATCTCAAGTTCCTCTCTCGTAAG
>CADCPU010000100.1 GCA_902803365.1 Oscillospiraceae bacterium | reverse complement strand
GCAATGAACTTATCTGCAACCTCATCACTCATCAGGAAGAGACTCTTAAGCTTTTCCTTGCTCTTGTTGCGTTTCTTCTCGTTTCCCGTAAATCCCGTTAGGAGCGGTACAACGAGCTTGGACTGAAGCCACGCACTGAACTTACCGCTCTGATCAAGGTCCGGACTTCCGAAGATGCCGTGATCAACGTGAACGTTTTCCCTCTGAATGAGCTGACCTACAAAAGTTGATCCCAAGGAAGAGCCGAGTGCTCCGTCGAGTCTTCCGCCGTGATTATCGATAATGTATCGCTCGATCTTTTCGACAATTGTCAGTATGTCAGGGAAAATGGAATCGCTGCCGTCAAATCCGTCGTAGTTGACGCAGATCAGATGGTATTTCTTAGCCAAGTCATCAAGAACGTTGTAAAAGTTCGTCTGATAATCGCAGCATGTTCCCGGCAGGAGCATCAGTGTCTTCTCGTTTTCTTTTCCAAATTCATCAAATGTCATATTCCTTATTCTCCAGCTTTACCATTCAAAAGTTGCCCATCTGTTGTTCATCTTGGGAAGAAGAGTTGCAAACAGCTTTGCCCTTATGCTGTATTTTCTCATCTCTTCGTTGAAGCTGTGCTCCTCAACAAGACGTATACCGGTCGTCAGATCCGCGATCTCTTGAGCGTCTCGCTTGCCTTGATGGCAAGAGGTATAAGTGCCGTTGTCTGTACATCTCCGAGTTTTAATTCCATCTTCTTAACCTCCGTAATTCCGAGAGGTATTATACAACAAATAGTTAGCGATGACTAACCGAATTGTATCGATATTATCGAAAAAGGATATCATTTGGGATCAAAATGCACAAAAAAGAGGGTGCTTCGATATATCCTGAAGCACCCTCTTTGGTAATCCTCTATTGATCCTTAATTACTTCCGTACTTTTTCATATGAGCCTTGATCGCGTCAAAAGTCGTATCGCTGATATAGTGCTCGACACGGCAGGCGTCCTCTGCTGCAGTCTTCTCGTCAACGCCCAGACCGATCAGGAGCTTGGTGAGAACTGAGTGTCTCTCATATATCCTCTTGGCGAGGATCTCGCCGGCTTCCGTAAGCTTGATAAATCCGTCTTCGTCTTTTTTTACAAGTCCTTCGTCCTTGAGAACTCCGAGAGCCCTGCTTACTGAAGGCTTCGAATAACCGAGTTCTTCTCCGATATCGATTCCTCGAACAGCGCTGGATCTCTGGGAAAGGACGTAGATCGTCTCGAGATACATCTCTCCTGATTCCATTAATGCCATTGAAATATCTCCTTTTCGATGGTTATCAGCAATAACTTATCATAAATCTTTCAGTCGTACAATTAAAATTCACGTTTTTGTGTTATTATACTCAAGTTAATACAATAGATGAGGGAGGTAAGACTCATGATAAGTGAAGGACTTATCATTAACGGTAAGAATATAACGAGCGAGGATGAGATATCCGATTTTTTTGCCGAGGACCTCTTTGAATGTCATATTGGTGACTATACACTGAGCGTTGAGTTTGCTGAGGACGGCAGTGCCTTTATCGGTTGGCTCAACGGAGATGATGAAGTCTATTATTTTGACAACGGCAGCGGACACAAGAAGCCCGTTGATCTTTTGATAAACGTTTGTCCCGAGGAGCGTATGATGTGCTATAAGCTCGAATCTATCGTGGATATCGTTATGTATTTTTGCGAGACGGGTGCCAGAGACCCTATGTACGATTGGATCAAAGAAGAATTCTGATCCGTTTCTTTTGGAGCAATTTTCCACAAATGGAGTAAGTGCGCGCTAACTATCTGTGATAAACTGAGTCCATGAAGAACTTAGATAAATACAATTTTCCGAATATACTTAATCAGTTCTCGGACGGCAGACCGCTTGAAGGGATAGATCTCAAACCGATCAGTGATTGCGTGATCGATATGAACTTTCCTACGGTTGGAATGAAGGCCAAGGTCGTTATGCCTTATTCCGGATTGGGTATCTTTTATTTTGGAGTCCCGAACAAGGAGCAGATGACTCTTGAGACGATGCCGAAGAGCCTCGATGTCTTTAGGCAGCTGCAATTCTTTAAGCTTAACTACTGCCTTTCCGGTCGAGTCGAAGTCTTCCTGAGGGGCAAGGGCAAGTATGCGTTCCTTGAAGAAGGAATGGTCGCTTTTGACAGAAGCGATACGAATACGATCCTGTCGTTCTCGAAGGAGAACTACAGAGGATTCGGGTTGTATTTTAATTTCGACATCATGAGTGAAGAAGAGAGGGTGATCCTGGGTTCTTTCGGAATAACCAAGGAAAAGTCGAATGCGCTCATAGACAGGGATGCGGAATGCTTCGTGGGTAATGCGTCTCCTGAGTTTAATTCCATAGTCGACAGTCTTACAACAAGGATAGACGACGCGACGATCGATATGGAGTTTGCGAGGATGCAGGTCACAAGACTGGTATTTCTGCTCCTCAACGACGATGTTATACCGCTCAGAAAGAGCGAATATACGACGGCGGGACAGCGAAGGCTTGCTGATGAAGCGGAACGCATCATCCGCGAAGATCCGGGAGTTCATCTGACGGCTGAAGCGATAGCTGAAAAGCTCAACTGTACGGCTCCGACGCTCAAGAAGTATTTCAGGAAAGTATACGGTATCCCGATGTACACATATCTTCAGGACATCAGGATGAAAAAAGCCGCTGAAGAACTGAAGGAAACAAATTACAGCATTGCGGATATCGCATTCGAAGCGGGTTATCAGAATCAGAGCAAGTTTTGCTCGCTCTTTAAGACGACATACGGAGTAACGCCGAGCGAATACCGGCGGCTGAATTCATAAAAAACTCAAAACACGGCCATTCAAGATCCTGATGAGGTCAGGGTCAGGTTTAATATGCACTTTTTTGGAGGTAAATATGTTTGTTGAAGTAAAAGATGCAGTCAAACAATACGGTGAGGGCGAGAGCCTGATAAGAGCAATGGATAACGTTGATTTCGGTACTGAGAAAGGTGAGATCACGGTAATCCTGGGTCCTTCGGGCTCGGGTAAATCCACTCTCCTTAACATGATCGGCGGAATCGATACTCTCGACTCGGGCAAGATCAGGATCGGTGATACCGTACTATCCGATCTTAAAAAGAGCGGACTTACCGACTACAGGAGAAGATATGTCGGATTCGTCTTCCAGTCCTATAATCTCATCTCGGATCTTACGGTCCGCGAGAATGTCGAAGTCGTAGCCGACATCTCCAAGGAACCCCTGGATATCGATATGCTCCTTGATACACTCGAGCTTACCAAGCACAAGTATAAGTTCCCCAAGGAGCTCTCAGGCGGTCAGCAGCAGAGATGCGCGATAGCAAGAGCGCTCGTCAAGAACCCGGATATCCTACTGTGCGACGAACTTACCGGTGCGCTCGATTCGAAGTCTTCAAGGGATGTCCTTAGGATGCTCTCCAAGGTCAATTCGGATTACGGCACAACGATCCTCATAATCACTCATAACGAGGGGATCGCGGGAATGGCGGACAGGATCATAAGGATACATGACGGCAAGATCATCAAGAATGAACTCAATGCCGCCAAGAAGTCCGTTGACGAGCTTGATATCTGAGGTGATCACATATGACATTGAATAAACGCTACAAAAGAAGCATAGGCAAGAATCTGTCGTTTTATGTGAGCATAATCCTTCTTACCGCACTCGTTACATGTATGCACGTCGCATTCGACTCTTCATACGGTGTTCAGCAGGAAAGCTTTGACAAGCTTGTCGATGAAGCAAGACTCGAAGATGCGGAATTCGTTACGATGATGCCGCTGGAAGATATTGAGAAGATCGAAGATGAATACGATGTCGAGCTCGAAAAACAGGACTATATCGACATCAATGTCGACGGCAGCGAAGCTGAGGTCAGAGTTTTCGCGAACGACAATGAGATCAACAAGATCAGGATCCAGGAAGGAAGCAATATCTCTTCCGATAACGACATCTTATTGAGCGGACTTTTTATGGATCGTCAGGGAATAAAGATAGGCGATAAGGTAAAGCTTGGCAGCAAGGAATATAACGTCTGCGGCAAGGTCATAAGGACTGATTATCTCTTCTG
>CADCPU010000099.1 GCA_902803365.1 Oscillospiraceae bacterium | reverse complement strand
TTCTTTAAGCAAAAGGGAGAGGATGTTTTTGAGATCGAAGCAGCTGCTGACGGGAATCAGGGATTACAGGCGATCAGGTCTTCCTCGTTTGATCTTGTCATACTCGATATCATGCTTCCGGGACCGTCCGGATTTGAGATCTGCAGGGAGCTCAGGCGCAAGAGTTCCTGTCCGATCGTTTTTCTGACGGCACTCGGAACAGAGGATTCGATCCTCAAGGGATATGAGATCGGTGCAGACGAGTATATGGTCAAGCCGTTCTCGCTCAACATCCTGTATGCCAAGTGTCTTGTTCTGCTGAACAGGACTTCCGGTGAGGCGAAAGAGAAGACGATATCGATCGATGAGATCATGATCTATCCGTCGAAGATGACCGTTACGGTCAACGGCAGCGAGATCGAACTTACGCCAAAAGAGTATTTCCTCCTTAAGGTCTTAGCCGAGAACAAAGGCCACGTTCTCGGCAGGCAAAGACTTTTGGACCTGGTATGGGGTATGGGCTATGACGGCAACGACCGTGTGGTGGATAACCACGTAAAGAAGCTCAGAGCGAAGCTCGGCCCTTCAGGTTCGCACATCAAGACAGTTATCGGCGGGGGCTATAAGGTCATTTGAGACCGGCCCTGAAGGAGGATTGAATGAAAAAGAACAAAGCAATAAAGAAACCGCATTTTCTCGGGGTATTTCTTATCAGGCTCTTGTGCGCGTGGCTCATCGCGGCGCTCTGCGGGATAGGGTTATACTATTATTCGAATTCCGTTTACGTGAGAAAATACAATGAAGAAAAAGAAAAGGTGATCGAATCAGTTGATGAAGCCTATGAAGCTTTTTATTTGAATACGACTACAAGATCCATGAGTCTTCTTGGTTCAGAAGGTGAAGGAGATCAATACTTGCAGTTTTACAATAATGAAATGACAAAGCTGGCGCAGAAACTGGCCGTCCTTTATGCACAAGGTATCTACTGTGAGACTCAGATGGGAGAGTGGATCCTTACGCCTCCCGGTGCGGATGAGGGTAATACGACACTCTTATATTACGAACACAATAAGAAAGATGTATATGATACAGCGCGTTCGGCATATTTATTGCCGATCCCGTTTGATCAACTGGATCTTGAATGCGAAGGCGACAGCGGACCGCAGGATTTCGGTCTGGCGGATTCAGCACCTGTTTTCAGTGAATTGGATGAAAACATGGCTTTCTCCTACGTTAATGAGGAAAGAGTCGTACCTTTGTGGTTGTTTACCGATGATGACGAATCAGAGTCAGGACAGTATGTGAGATTCGGAGTCGTATCAGATCTGGTCACGGACGAGGCCAATATGACTTTCCTGCCTTTAACTCTTATACTGGGCGACTATAAATGGGCTTTGAAAACTGATGTCACCAAGATAATAGGCAAGGATTATTACTATAAACATGGTTATCTCGGTGGCGGTAACAATGCCATGCTGATACGTTATCCTGAGGCTTCGGAACACCATTTTGATACAGTGATCGACAAGAGCAATCTGTTTGTGGGAAGCGGTTACCTTCCGGACGGGTCTGAAGAATATACTGATTACGATCTGGGATCGATCGTAACCGAATTGAACGGCAAATATGAGATCCGAATGGATTATCCTGATACAGGATCGCTGTGGGAGAAGGATCACAGCGGTGTCATCGTCAAGAACTTCTGCCTCTGGCTCTTTATTGCCGCAGTCGTTGCGCTCGTCATATCTCTTATCTCATACAGCAGGAAGAGGGCAGTCTATGAGATCTTCGAATACAGAAGGAAGGTAACGGACAGCTTGGCTCACGATCTTAAGACTCCGCTCATGGCTATATCGGCTTTCTCTGAGACTTTGGATGAATGTAATGACAAGGAGCAGAGCAGGGATCTGACGTCCAAGATTAGGGAGAACGTTGCTACCATGAACAATATGGTAGAGGGCGTTTTGGACTTCTCCAAGAGCGACAGGGAGCTCGGCAGGGTCAATAAGAGTGACGTTAATATCAGTAAGCTCGTAAGGAAAGAGACTGATACGCTGAAGAGCCTGTTTGACAAGAGAGGCGTTAAGGTCGCAATCAAGTCAGGAGACGATGTCATCATCAAGTCCAATGAGGAGATAATGAAGCGTTCCGTAATGAACCTTCTTACCAATGCAGCCAAGTTTGCGACACCGGGATCGACCGTTGATATCGAGATCACTTCTTTTGAACTTAAGATCAAGGATCAGACGAAGGAAGTCATAGAGAATATCAAGGATATCAAGAAGCCGTTCGTTAAGGGAAGCTCTTCCAGAGGCGGCGAAAACGGTACCGGCCTCGGACTTGCGATAGCGGACAGCAGCCTGACGGCACTCGGTCACAGTCTGGATGTCGACTTAAAAGACGGGATCTTTACTGCTGTCATTAAGTGGTGACCGATCCCGCAAACGCCCTGTTTTCGGGCATGTAAAGGTGACTTTACATAAGTTTTGAGGCTGATGTAAAGTCCTATAGACTGACAAAACATACCTCCCGGTCTAAGATCCGAAGTGTAAGACAAAAACACTTTAGGCTCGCAGCCGGGAGGTAATCATATGTTAAAAGAATTAGGAATCAGCGGAGGAACGTTTATCTTTTGTGCGATCGCACTTTACTTCATCGTTAAGTGGGCGGTCAAGAATGCGATAATCGAGGCTCACAGTTCGATCACCGGAGAAAAGACCGAAGACGAATTGGAAGTCGAGGCGATGATGAAGGAAGACGCTGAGCGCCGCGCCAAGGCAGTTGAAGAGCGCAATGCCAAGAAGGCATTCTGAATCAGCAGAGGTGTTTGCCAAACGTTTGCCGTTATAGTTTAATTAACCTATCGGAATGACTCGTGAAGAGAGGTTATCATGGAGATAGGTAAACGCATTAAGCAGCTGAGAGGCGATAAAGGATGGAATCAGGAAGAATTCGCGGAGAAGGTCTTCGTGTCGCGCCAGACTGTCAGCAGCTGGGAAAATGACAAGAGCTATCCCGATATCAAGAGTCTCCTTCTTATGAGCGAACTGTTTGGTGTCACCCTGGACGACTTGATCAAAGGAGACATCGATATCATGAAACAGACAATAGATAATGAGGAAAGAGGCAGGTTCATACGCTTGTCGTATGTCTACGCGGCTGCGTTCTTTATCGCGATCATCACTCCTTACCCGTTGTTTCACTTTCTCGGGAAAAAGGGACTGCTCGTATGGGTGCTCTATATGATCCCCGTGACGATCCTGGCATTCTATCTCGAAAAGCTCAAGAAAGCCAATGACATCGTCACGTATAAGGAGATATCGGCGTTCTGGGATAACAGAGATCTCAATAAGGATCAAAAGATCGAGGAGAAGGCCAAAAGGCCGTATCAGCAGATCCTCCTGACTATCGGATCTGCGGCGCTGACGCTGGCGATCATCCTGCTCGAAGTATTTATATTGAAGTGATAACAAAAGAGGTGACTGTCCCGCCCGGACGATCACCTCTTTTTAGGGTTCTATGGTTAAAACTTTATGTCCTTAGAAATAGTGAGCCTCGACGCCTTCAGGGCGATAGATGAGCTCTTCGTACATCTCGACATCCTCTTCCTTCCAGTCCGGGAAGTGCTCGCTGCAGTATTCGCAGTTGCAAGGGATACATGAGAAGTAGTTGCCGCCAAAGAAAGCGTAGTTTACCATGGCGCGTGAATAACCCGTAAAACCGATTGAATTGTAGTAGACCATATGGCAATCGATGCCGTCTACGGCTACGATCCTGTATGCGAGAACGATAGCCCACTCTGCATCGAGGGATCTTGCGCACTTGCATTCGCCTGTCTCTCTGTCTACGACCTCGAACTGTCCCGGACGCTTGAGCGTGGAGATGACCGTTCTTGTAGGCCACTTCTTGCAGTTGACTCTGTTGAGTACCGTGCAGGCGATGAGAACCTTATCCGTAATGTCTTCTTCTGAATCCTGACCTTCGCCTTCGATAACCTTCGCAAAGAAGGTGAAATCACCGGTCGATAAGCCGACCATGTGAGCTTTGACTTCGGTCTCCATAAAGTAACGCTCACTGTCAGTAGCGTTGTTCCACATGGACTCATATCTTGCAAAGCGTTCTTCCTTGGTCTCCGCATTGACCGGAACAGAGAAAGAGAAGACGACAAGGCATACCATGAGTACCGATAATACCTTTGACCTCAAAATTACACAAACCTCCATTTTCGCGATAACAAATGATTATTACTCGAAAAGTATTGCTATTTTACAACGCATTTGAGGTAAAATGCAAATCTTTTTTATCATTTGTCATATATAGGTGATTTTTGTCATGAGAACCACAAGATATAGTGGTAGGCCCGACTTTATTTTTCCGTTAGGCTGTGCTAACATTATCGCGGTATCCAGTATATAAAGGACAGGTGACGATCATGAATATGCCAAGCGATCCGGTTATGCTCTTAAGTTTTGTAAATACTCAGCTGCGCGATAATTATCCGTCGCTCACAGAACTTGCTTCGGCATACGGCGTCGACCCTGCCGAGATCGAGAAAAAGCTCGGTGCAATCGACTATTTCTATGACAAAGAGAACAACCGCTTTGCATAAGGCGGTCTTTTTTTTGTTTCCGAATGTTGTTGAACATGAAGCATAATTATTCTAAAATCTATGTTGGCTAAGAAATCAACTTATTTAAGGAGTTAATCATATGAGACAAAAACCTGTTGTAATGATGGTCCTCGACGGCTACGGCATCACGGATCGTGAAGAAGGCAATGCCATCAAGATGGCAAACACACCGGTAATGGACAAGCTCATGGCAGAGTGCCCTTACCAGCTCGGTTACGCTTCCGGACTT
>CADCPU010000098.1 GCA_902803365.1 Oscillospiraceae bacterium | reverse complement strand
ACGATGAATGCAGCAATGGTCAGTACAAGGCTCCAAAGTCCCTGATATAACAATCCTTGCGATAACGGCAGGTATGTATCCTGCGGATATATGAGGAAGGTGTTCATGGAAAGCGTTACCGGAATATACCTCATGCATCTTCCGAACTGCAGGAGCAATCCGTTAAGTCCGAGTATCAATGATACAAATACGCTCATTGATATCAGTTGTGAAGTTGTGATGACAGTGAGTGCCACAGTAGCTAAGACAAGCTCGACCATGGAGACATATGCAGGGATGAGCGCGGCTATCATCTGCGGCAATACACTGAGCGAACCGGACATCAAAAGACATGCGATCGAAGCTGCTTCAGATATGATCCAAACACCGCTCAATATGAGAAGAAGACTCACTGTTTTTGTGATCAGGAACAAGCCTCTTTTCGGGGTGCATAAAAAGCATGTTCGAAGTGTCGATCTTTTGAATTCGTTTCCGAAAAACATCGCACTTATCACAACAGATCCGACCTGTCCAAGGTATGATCCCTGGATCAGTTTGCTGACCAAAAGATCGCTGCCGGATTCGCCGAAATATGAGCCCAAAGTCGACGCAAGAAACGGCATGATAATGATGAGTCCGACAGTAGCTGCGAGCAGATATCTGTCGCAGAAAAACTTCCTGATCTCGCTTTTAAGACAATTGAAAAACATCAGTATTCTCCTCCAAGATCTTTATTGCAAAAACGCATTGATCCGAGAGCCAAAAAGGCGACTGTCCACAACACCATAATGAGTATGCTCTTGACCGGATGTGAGGTAAGTGATGACGGTGAAGAAGCCAGAAGACTGTTTGCGATGTTGACCGGCAGATAATTGAAGATATCTGCTTTCTCTGCGAGTATCCTTCCAACGTTATATAACTGTATGATAAGGAATAACAACGGTACAACAGGCGTTCTCGATAAGAAACCTATTGCGTATGCCAGAACGGTCAGAAGTGATAGGGAAATAGTTGCCAATAATATGAATTTCCATGTCTTGACGTTGAATATGATCGGAGTGAGTCCCTGATCTCCGAGTGTGATGTGCATGACGGTGATCGTCAGGACTACGGAGATAAGTGATACGATCAATGAGACAAAAGCGGTTGCCAGAGTCTTCATTAAGAACAATTTTTTCTTGTCGCCGGTATAGAGAAGAGTTGTCCTCATCGAATGCTGTTTGAACTCTCCCGAACCGATGAGTGATCCGAGTATGATGAGAAATAAAGTGCCGAATGATATCTCTTCAAATCCGAGATATTCAACGGGTGGTATTGCCTCAAGAAGATTGCTTACCGAGTCGGGTGTTGCATCTAGTCCGATCGCGAGATATTGCTTTGCCGAGATCATCGTGATGAGACACTGAACTACTGTGATAAGAAGCAGGATTATCTTGAATGATCTGGTGCATATGAGCTTATATATCTCGCTCCTGAAAAGTCTCATGTTTTTGCTCATAAAGCTGCCTCCTCTCCGGCGATGTTGAAGAAAATCTCTTCGAGTGAAGAGAGGTCCTTTTTTACTTCATCGAGCGTACCCTTTGCTTTTACCGCACCGTGATCGATTATGACCACATCATCAGCCACCGCTTCAACTTCAGAAAGTATGTGTGATGAAAGTAACACAGTCTTTCCTTTGTCTGCCTGTTCGCGAAGAAAATATCTGAACCACTTAATGCCTATCGGATCAAGTCCGTTGGTCGGTTCGTCGAATATCATGAAATCGGGATCGCCGAGAAGTGCTGCGGCGATTCCGACGCGCTGACCTTCTCCGAGTGACAGGCTTCCTATCCTTGATGAGGCTTTGTGTGCGATATCAGTGAGATTCATTACTTCTTCTGCTCTTGATGTATCTATCCCGTTACTTAATGCGATTATCTTCAGGTGCTGACGGACCGTTCTGTCATTCGGAGCACCGACTCCGTCAAAGGATGCGCCTGTTTTCGTGATCGGATCTTTCCATTCACTGTATCTCTTTCCGCCGATGAGAGCTTTTCCGCTCGTTGCTCTGTCGAGTCCCAGTAAGATCCTCATCGTTGTGCTCTTGCCTGCGCCGTTGGGACCCAAGAATGCGGT
>CADCPU010000097.1 GCA_902803365.1 Oscillospiraceae bacterium | reverse complement strand
GATGTCTGAAGTTGATTCTATGCTGGACAGTATCATGGAACTCATCGATCATGAGATCATAACCAAAGAAAACAATCTGGCAAATGATCTGTGGAGGAATTGATATATGGCAACTAGTGTTAAATTAGATGTTTTGAGCCAGCATATCAAGGTATATGATATGGTCGCTTCGGAGAAGAAGATATACAGTGATACGAAAAAGATCACTAATTCACAAGGCGCTGCAATTGACGGGATAAACAATTGTCTTAAGGAATTTGATGCATATTGCAGAGCGATAAACGATCTTTATGGTGCTACAGGCACATATCTTCATACTGCTGCTTCCAATTATGCGAAGTGCGAGAATGACAATGAGAATAAATCCAAATACAGGGGATAATGAATGAGATACTACGGAGAAGAATATTTACAGGAAGCACATAAGACAATTTCAGCTTGCAGAAGTGCGATAGATTCGCCTAATTATGCTTCTGCTATCAGAGATACAAGCGTCAGCGATAAGAGAGAAGGTCTGAAAGAGTATAGTGTTCAGGTCGCGCAGAATGCATATACTCAGATGAACCAACTCTTTGACAAACTCGCGATACTTCAGAATAAACTCTCTGTCTTTTATTCCGAAGTCGATTCAACGGCAGCGGGTATAGTACAGACGACAGATACTATCTGTGAACTTATCAAAAAGGCAACGGCATCCATGACGGAGATCAGCAGCATGCTCAGAGGCGTGGGAGATTATGCCGGAGTGGAGATCACTTCAAAGGATATTGCTTCAGCGGGGCTTGATAAAGATGCCTGTAAGCAGCTTGCCAAAAAGGCTTGGGCACAGTTGATCGATACGGGTGTCAAGAATGATTACCTTAACGAGACAGCTGCATTATCGTATGTTGCGATCGTAAAAGCAGATGAGAACAGCGGTGGAGAACTCTCACGTGAAGATTTTGACAGACTGATGAAGCTATATGATTACTATGTTGCCCACAGGTATGGTGTTTGGAATAATATAAGAAATCTAAAAGGTGAGACCATTCAGAATCTGATCGATGTTTTCGAGATACTTAATCCGTATGCTCAATATTGTACGGACGTTTTTTTTGATACTGCAATATCAGGGTCGCCCGATAATGAGCTGGTAAAGACAAATGTCAACAGGATTAAATATACCATATATACTGCCCCTGAAAAGTACAGGGATATAATGATCCACTATATGAAAGACGTGTATGTTTCTGAGTATAGAAACGGTACAGATGACAGTTTTAACTCTGCTTTTAACAGTTTGAATCTGGACTTGGCAGGTGATTTTGATGACGGGAGGGATATTAATTACAATACCGTGCACCCGTTTGATTCGTTTTTTCATGAATTCGGTCATGCGATCGATGACTTGTCCACGCCGTTCAGTCACATTTCCAACGGTTTTATGATTACTCTTGCTTTGGATCTCCGTGAACATATGGCAAAGATTGCCGAAAAAAACCAGATATCCATATCTCAAGATGATATGAATGAAGTATTTGATTATATGTTGAGCGCAAAGAGGCCTAATGTTGTTACTAACGTGACTTCTTATATGGACTATCTTCCCAAATCTTGGAACAGTGATCAAGTGGGATTGTTTGCGTTACTTCGAGTGACTTATGGAGGAGTGGATCTTCGTTTGTTGGATGACCATACCAGCATGGTTGAGTCGTTTGGTGATAATAATTCACTGCTGAAGGAGGAGCCTCGTTTTGAACTCTTATCTGATATCATCGGAGGTCTTACGAATAATAAGATAGGCGGATGGGAGTTTGCACATCATGTGAACTATGAATACGGCGATCGGGAATTTAAGAGTGATAAAGACCTTATCAGTTATATGGAAAGTGAGCATTACTGGTATAATTTCGGTAAGAACAGAGATACCGTAGAATACGAATTCTTTGCGGAGTATTTTAATAACAAGGTCATAGGATACGGTATTGAGGAGTCTCGTGACGTCTTTTCATTTTCCTGTGACAAGTTCGATAAAGCCATAGATAAGATTTATAAAGAGCTTCCTGAATGTGATAAAGGATTTCATTATTGATCTTGGTCTCAACATAAGGATAAAGGAGCAGAATGTATGGACTCAACGCACAAGTTTGACGGATATGCAGATGATTATACGGCAGGAAGACCTGATTATGCGCAGTCTCTCATAGACAGCTTCTATAATGATTACGGATTGACCTGCGGATCGGTCATAGCAGATATAGGTTCCGGAACGGGTAAGTTTGCCGCAAGCCTTCTTAAGAAGGGGAATATCGTCAATTGCGTAGAGCCTAATTCCGATATGAGACGCGTGGCGGAGATTGAACTTGCGCGTTATCCGAATTTCAGGTCTGTTGCGGGAGATGCGGAGAATACGACTCTCGAGTCCGGATCAGTTGACTTTGTTACGACAGCTCAGGCTTTTCACTGGTTTGATGTACTTAAGTTCAGGGAAGAATGCATAAGGGTCCTCAGCGAAAACGGCAAGGTCGCACTTATATGGAATGTCCGCGATATGGATGATCCGTTAAACCGTGAACTTTGGCAGATCTTTACCGATCATTGTCCGAACTTCAGCGGCTTCAGCGGGGGCATGGTAAAGGATGATCCGAGGATCAGTGAGTTTTTCCGTAACAGATACGACAGGGTCGCCTATGATAATCCGCTCTTTTTCGATAAGGATAAGTTCATATCAAGATGCCTGTCCGGATCTTATTCGATCAGGGAAGGCGATAAGGATTACGAAGTGTATATGGCGCGCATAATCGCTGTTTTCGATAGATATTCTCAAAACGGAACAGTTACTATGGGTAACAAGTCAGTTGCCTATATCGGAAGCGTCAAGTGATTTAAGCTCTGGCAGCCTTTCTTGCTTTCTTTATATCGTACATCTTGTCGTCAGCCTGCTGGATAATGTCTAATATCGCGACATCTTCGGAGGCAGGTGCGATTATCGTACCGATACTTGCTGCGATCTTATACGGCTTTTTCTCTCTGCAGTTGATCTCTGCGAACATCTTGTTGAGACGATCTTCGAATGTAGTCTCAGAGCCCGGTTCTTCTTTGCCGAATGCCAGGAATTCGTCACCGCCGAATCTCGCACAGAGCATATCTTCGGAGCAACAGTCGCTAATGGCCTGCGCCGTAGTCGTCAGAGCGAAGTCTCCCTCCTGGTGACCATAGTTATCATTTATCAGTTTAAGTCCGTCAAGATCGATGAAACTAACGAGTATGTTGGAACCCTCGGAAATGCATTCCTTGTATATCTTATCGGCATTCATGATGAAGCCGTTGCGGTTATAGATCTTGCACAGAGGATCGAGGACATTGAGCTTGGATACATGCTCGACGGCATTACTGATGCTCATGGTCATGGTGTGGCAGAGCAGGCTGTATATAGGAAAATCATTATTTGTCATTATAAGGTATCCCAAACACCTGTCATCAAAGTGGAGAGGGAGGAAGTAGTTGACATTTCCCGCTGTTTCCTGTTTCTCAGGTGTAAGATTACATGTCGGGAAGTTTGGAACACTCCTGCTCTCGCCCTTGTCCCAGATCAAAGGAGCGGTCATGAACTCAGAGTAGAATGTCTCTTCTTCGAGCGCCAGCGTGTGGTAAGCCTTTTCCCAGTTACTTACGAGACAGAGTGTGAAGCCTTCGCAGTCCAGTGTATTGAGCATCTGCTTGATATCTTCGACACAGTCTTCGATCGTGGAAGCAGTCGACAAGCCTGCGATCAGCCTGTTGAGCATATGAACGCTCGTATATGTCAGTTCGAGACGCTGATAAGTATAGCGCTTGAAGTCGATAACGTCTTCGGAATCTTTAGGAGTGCAGCCGCAACTCTCGGAGAATACCGGGAAAGCCTCTGTCAGTGTATGACGCGGATGCTCGATACCGTTCATAAGATCGAGAAGGAGTGAGCAGGCTTCGACACCCGAGTTATAGAGCGGTCGTCTGACCGTGGTGAGTGCAGGGGATGAATTCCTGGCATTGAATGTATAGTCGAATCCGGTGACCATAACGTCATCAGGTACTTTGTAGCCCATCCTCTGAAGCTTGGTCATAAGCGTCAATGCCATCGAATCGTTAGCGCAGACAAAAGCGTCCGGCATTTCCAGGCCCGATTCAATGAATGCATCGATGGCCTTGATGCCGTCATAACTCTTAAAGCCGGCATAATAGATCCTGCGCTCGTCCGGTTCGATGCCGTTTTCCGTCAGGGCATCCTTGAAAGCCATGAAACGGTCATAAGCTTCCGGATTGCTTAAAGGACCCGATACGAAGTTCAGCGTCTTTGCGCAGTGCTCCTTAATGAGGTGTTCAACGAGCTTTTTCATTACGCTGTAGTTATCTATGCTTATGTCATAGAATTCTTCGTGATCCTTGCACTCGAAAATGACAGTCGGGATATTGGCGGCCTTGACCCTGTTTATAACGGAGTCTCTGAGCTCGGCATTGGCAAATGTATTGGTAATGAGGATCGCACCGTCAAATTCGGCAAAATCAGGAAGGTTATAGATGGAAAGCTCGCCGACATCGAGTTTGTCTGATCTGATGATATTGCCGTACGCAGCAAAATAAGAGATATTGACGTCATTATTCTTTACAACGTCATTTATCCCTCGGATGATATGGTACGGGTATTCCTCGTCCATTCCCGATACGACTGCTGCGATTCTCTTGATAGACATACCGGCTCCTCTTCATCTAAATGTTAATAATATTTTATCACGCGGATTTTTTAATTTCTTTGAATATATTGTGAATGTACGAAAGGTGAAGATGTGTATAGCCGAGTATTATTCAAGGATTGAATTCTGATCTTATTCTGTCATAATTAAGAAAGTCTTGATTGAGGATAGGGAAAAGGATCATGAAACAGCGAATGACAGATCTCCTTAATGCGGAGAAGTCCTCGACCGATCTTGCAGGCGCAGTACGCAAGGATTTCGGTCTCAGCGTGGATAAGCATTATGACGCGCTGGTGGTAGCTCCGGGTTGGAGGCCGACTAAGATAATGGTCGGGTTTGACGTTGAGATAATCTGTACAGCAGAGCATTCATATATATCGGGATACGAAGTCAAAGGCGACGGCTTCCTGATCGCGTGGGTGCAGATCGGTGCAGGTGCTCATGCCGTTATAGATGAACTGTCCATTTGTTCCATTCTTGATTTTGATAAGCTTATCTTTATCGGTGCGGTAGGAGCTCTTGTTCCGGAACTTCCGGTGGGAACCGTCTGCACTCCCTCATGGAGTGTTGCAGGTAACCTCGCTAACGGTTATCTCTCAGAAGACATAACGAAATACACGCCGTTCGGTATGGTGTACCCGAACGACACCGCGTTTGTAGAGAGTATCATCGGCATGGCTTCGGACCTTGGTCACGAAGTGAAGACGGCCCCCGTATTCTGTACGGATTCCATCTTCGGCGAATACGCGCACATGGACTTTATCAAGACATTCGGTGTAAGTCTGATCGAGATGGAGACCAGCACTTTCTATCTGATGGCTGATCTTCTCGAAAAGCCTGCCATAGCTCTTCTTGCAGTATCAGACAATTTGGCAACGGGCGATCCGCTCATTGTCAGGAGCGATGAGCAAGTAAGGCGCTACGACATCGGACGCAAGCAAGTCATCCCTGAACTGATCATGCAGATCGCAAAGATATGACGGGGGGCATTATGTATACGAGTGCAATTTTTGACGGCAGCGAGAAAATCATCGGACACGGTGCCCAGGCTGACGTTTATCTTTATCACGGTTTTGCATATAAAGCCTACAGACCCGATTATCTCGTGGAATGGATCGAGTTTGAGAAAAGCCAGCAGCAGGCAGTAAATAGAGCAGGCCTGTCTGCCGTAAGGTATTACGATACCGAAGATCCGCATCTTCTTAAGATGGATCTTGTAAGCGGTGTTGAATTGGAGGAACGTGTCCTCCAGGGCTTCGTCGGAGGCTTTGATATCTTGGCTTCGATGTTCCGCAAGGTGCATTCGGCTCCTTCTGCGGGTATCGATATGCCGCGCTATATCAACACTGTGAGTATTGGAATGACGGAAGACGAGAAGGATAAGGTTATTCCTATCGTCGAGAGACTGACTTCGATGATGCCGGAATGCATATGCCATCTGGATATGCACTTCAAGAACATCATGCTGCCGTATGACGGCGGTGAGCCTGTCATCATCGACTGGATCAATGCGAGGATCGCTCCGCCCGTTTTTGATTACGCGAGGACATATGCGGTGTTCCAGGAATTTGCGCCCGAGGCAGTGGCGTTATAT
>CADCPU010000096.1 GCA_902803365.1 Oscillospiraceae bacterium | reverse complement strand
CTCGAGATCACGCGTCAGTGCTTCCTGCTCGTAAGAGACGAGATAAAGCATTCTCATGATATAGGTTCCGACAAGGTCGTCCTCAAGGCTTCCCGCGTGCTCGAAGAAAAGGAAGGACTCTGCTTTGCCAAGTCCGATCTTCTCTGCGCACTCCTTCGTGCCAATAACATACCTGCAGGTATCGGTTACCAGTACTTAAGGCTTGAGACAGGCGACGAGAACTCGCCTTTGATCCTTCATGCTCTCGTCTTTGCATATCTTGATGCATGCGGCGGCTGGATCAGGTTGGATGCCAGGGGCAACCGCGAGGATGTCGATGCGCAGTTCTCCCCTGACCCCGAAAACGAGAGCCTCGCATTCTATACGGATCCGGGCCTCGGTGAGTATGACGTGCCTTTTATCTACGCAGCTCATGACAGGACTGTCATCATGAAATACAAGCGCCACGAGTCATTAAATGACCTTTGGAATGATCTTCCTGATAAACTTTCCGGAAACGAATGATTTTACTTGACAAAAATGCCGTTCTCTTGCATAATATCTGAGTTGAAATTAGCAACGGCACCATAGCCAAGTGGTAAGGCAGAGGTCTGCAAAACCTTTATTCCCCAGTTCAAATCTGGGTGGTGCCTCCAACAGATACCTTCAGTGAGAGATCGCTGAAGGTATTTTTTTGTCTGTTCGGTCTTTTAAAAAACTGCTAAAAATTTTTTCTCTACCCTATTGACAGGAGTGGTTTATAGTTATAAACTAACGTCAAGTTTATAGTTATAAACCAATTGAAACTTGAAACTAAAAACTGTTCTGCATGACGTCGCAGAACAATTGGTACAAATCAATGACACCGATATCGTACCGGGCCCAAAGACTGAGTACAAGGTTCGAGAGCAGGACGGATATCAGTGAACTTAGAGGAATCGCTGCCTACATAAGTAACTAATGTCTTTCCTTGAGGAAGGGTAACCTTCCGACAGCGAAACTAGCGAACTTATCGAGATCATTGAAGAGTACCGAATAAATGAGGAATGAATGACTAACCGAGATCTGAATCGTCGTAAGCTGCGATGAACATCAGGGAGGTACGAGTATCCGATTGGTGTTCAGGCACCGAAGAGATCAGACTGTATCGAACGGACGGCAAGTGACTGTATTTACAACTCACAACTATCACAACTATCACCACAGCAGTCAGGTGTCAACCGCAAGAACAGAATGATCGATCCGATCCCCGGACATCGAGAAGAAACGAATACAAGAAGATGAACAAAGTGTTCACGGCAATCGTTCCGGTCGGCATTCAAGCTCTGGTCCTCATTTATTGATTTATACAGAGCAGAAACACAAACTAAAAACATACCTGTAACAAAAGAGTTGCCATCCATAAGGCAACTCTTTTGTTTTCTTTATATTTTATAAAATATTTTATTTTTATCAGTGTATATCTATTGACTCGAAAGACCTGTGGTTGTAAACTGTTGGTGTAGTTTATATTTATAAACCAAAGGAGAACATACATGGATGAACTGATGCTCAGCGAGAGCGAACACAGACTAATGGATGTTTTGTGGAAGCATTCGCCGATCGAATCCGGTAAGCTCGTCAAGGTTTGCGAAGACGAGTTGAGCTGGAAGAAGTCGACTACTTACACAATGCTCCGTAAACTTGTTGCCAAGCAAATGGCACAAAATGTCGACAGTCTCGTTACCGTACTGGTTCCCGAGGACCGTGTACAGTTGTTCGAGAGCAGAAGAGTCGTCAAGAGGACATTCGGCGGATCACTGCCGTCATTCCTTGTTTCCTTCCTTGAAGACAGGAAACTGTCCGACAGCGAAGCTGACGAATTGATCGACATTATCGACAAATACCGCAATGAGAAGTGAGATTTCAGATGATTGAGATTTTCGGATCAATATTGAATATGTCGCTTTCAGGATCTCTGGCTGTGATGATAGTCATCGCAGTCAGGGCTTTGTTGCGTAAATATCCAAAGAAATATTCATATTGGCTCTGGGCGATCGCAGCATTTAAGCTGCTTTGCCCGATCTCTTTGTGGTCTGCGTACAGGACTCTGACATACAGATCCGTCGAGACCCCTGAAGAAACCTCCGGTTTCTCCCCTGCCGCTGTCCTTGACGCAGCCGAAGAGTCCATCAAGAGACTCATGATCGGTTCGGGCACGGCCAAGGTCCTTATGGTCATCTGGGCCATAGGGGTTACGGTACTCCTTACTATGGTCATTGTTAAATCAGCAATGCTCCATATCGACCTTAAAGACGCGCATCAGGTATCGGGCAACATCTACCACAGTTCCAAGGTAAGTTCCCCGTTCGTATTCGGAATATTCAGACCGCGCGTTTATGTACCTCTCGATATGGCTCCTGACGAGTCATATCCGCTCATCAAGCACGAGGTCACACACATTAAGAGAAAAGATCTCTTGTTTAAGTCAGTAGGGATCTTTGCCCTTGCACTTCATTGGTTCAATCCGCTCGTATGGCTTGCACTCCGACTTTTCGAGCGCGATATGGAGATGAGCTGTGACGAAGACGTCATCAGGGCATTTGAGGGCATCGATCGTGCAGAATACTGTACTTCACTCGTTAATTACGCACGTATGAGCAATGCTCCTAAGTATTCCGTTATGCCGGTAAGCTTCGGTAAGCAGGATGTTAAGATGAGAGTCCAGAATATCCTCAAGTACGAGAATATATCAGGATCTGCTACAGTAGCCGCCATTCTTTTGTTTGCCCTTGCGGTAACGGGATGTATCTTCACTCCTGATTACGAGAAGATCGAGATCGAAGGCACTTCTACCATCACTGAAAAGGCCATTGTCAACAAAGCAAGGATCACTGAGCCTGTGACCGAGACAGAAGAGGCAGAACCTGAAGAAACGACGGTTGAAGAGGTCCCTGAGACAGAAGCAACAGTTGCTGTTGAGGAGCCTGAGACCAAAGAGACTATCAACAAAGATATCTTTAAGCATCCTGTATTCGGTGGCGGAAGCAAGAAAGATCCTGACGAAGAGGATAAAAAGGACGAAGAGTCTGAAGAAAAGAAAGATAATAATTCATCTGATGCTGATCTCGAAGATGTTCTCGATGATCTCAGCGAAGATATTACTTCAACAGAAGAGACGGCAGAGTGATCTGCCGTTATTTTTTTAATTCCCTTTTACTGCAAACTTTACATGGTCGCCTCTGTCGACGACTACTTCATACCCTACTCTGTTTACTCTACCCGTAAGACAACGTATGCATTCTGCGGCTTCATCGCCGGTGCAGATCTTGTTGTCGTAGAGAAGATATTTTTTCCTAACATCCGTAGGCGAGAGATTAGGCATAAGGACATTGGCGCCTGCGAGTATTCCCTTCTCTCTTCCCATCGGATCGATAGTTCCCAGAGCTGTTGTTGCCGGCAGCAGGACATCCGGCAGCATAAGCCTTACGATCGCGAGGATCTTAACAGTCATCTCTGCTGTTCCTGAAGGAAAATCGGAAAGTTCAGTATCGTGATGAGGGATAAAAGGTCCCATTCCTACCATCTCAGGCTTAAAGTCCTTAAGAAATCTCAGATCGCTTACGAGATTATCCACAGTCTGCCAAGGTGATCCGATCATCATACCGGTTCCCACCTGATAGCCGATATCCTTAAGATCCTTAAGACATCTCATCCTGTTTTCATAACTCATCTCAGCCGGATGGAGCTTACCATAGTGCTCTTTATCTGCTGTCTCGTGACGCAGGAGGAATCTGTCAGCTCCCGCATCGTAGAGCCTCTGATAGCTCTCCGTGGTAAGCTCGCCGATAGAGAGAGTTACTGCACAATCGCCGTGGCGCTCCTTAAGTCCCTTGACGATAGATACCATACGGTCTGTCGTATAGTAAGGGTCCTCACCGCCCTGAAGCACGAACGTGCGGAATCCCAGCTCATAACCCATATCCGAGCATTCGAGGATGTCCTCTTCGCTCAAACGGTAGCGCTCGGCATTCTTGTTACCGCATCTGATACCGCAGTAGCGGCAGTTATTCTTACAGTAATTGGTGAACTCTATAAGGCCTCTCAAGTATACGGTCTTGCCGTAATAGCGCTCGCGCACTTCCCTGGCCTTCTCCTTGAGGTATTCGATGACATCCTGATCTTCGCAGAGCAGCAACTCCTTAAGTTCACTGTCCTCCGCATCCGTTGTCGCATAGAGCTTATCAACGATATCCCTGACTGCCATGTTATACCTCCGTGTTATCGTCTGTTCAAAAAGCGAAAATGACCGCCTTCCGACGGTCATTAGCATATCACAAAATCGTATGATTAAGATATCACATATTCCTGAATCTGCTATATCTTTTATTTATCAGCTCGTTGCTGTCGAGATCACACTTCTCTTCGAGGAAGAGCGAGATATCTGCGCCCAGGATATCGATGACTTCAGAGATCGTCTCCATTGAAAGTCCGTGGCTCGGCTCAGGGATCACCTTCTCAACGATGCCGTGTTCGAGCATATCGTCTGCCGTGAGCTTCATCTCAGCTGCAGCCTTGGATGCGAGCTTTGAATCCTTCCAGAGGATACTTGCGTAACCTTCAGGCGAGAGGATCGCATAGATCGCATTCTCGAGCATCCAGACTTCGTCAGATACTGCACAAGCGAGCGCGCCGCCGCTTCCTGCCTCACCGATGATGATCGAGAGGATCGGAGTCTTAAGAGCCGACATCTCGTAGAGGTTTCTCGCGATAGCCTCGCCCTGACCGTTCTTCTCTGCCGAGATTCCGCAGAAAGCACCCGGAGTATCTACAAAGCAGATGATCGGGCGGTGGAACTTCTCTGCCTGCTTCATGAGGCGGAGAGCCTTTCTGTATCCTGCAGGTGACGGCATACCGAAGTTATGCTCAACGTTATCCTTTGTGGAACGACCCTTGACCTGAGAGATGACCGTAACAGGACGGCCTTCAAACATCGCGATCGCACCGTAGATAGCCTTATCGTCACGTGAGAGTCTGTCACCGTGGAGTTCAAAACAATCCTTGAAGAGCCTGCTCGTAAAGTCAGGAGCAACCGGACGCTCCATCTGACGCGAGATGCATACTCTGTCCCAAGGAGAGAGCTTAGCCTTCTTGCCGGCCTTTTTCGAAAGCTCGATATGCGAAGGCTCAGGATCGCACTTAGTGTGAAGGCGAAGGATCTGCTCGAGCGTATCCTTCATCGTACTTCTCTCAACGATCGCATCAACAAAACCGTGATCCAGGAGGAACTCTGAACGCTGGAAGCCTTCAGGAAGCTTCTGGCCGATCGTCTGCTCGATTACTCGAGGACCTGCAAAACCGATGAGAGCCTTAGGCTCTGCGAGGATGATGTCACCGAGCATTGCAAAGCTTGCGGTAACACCGCCCGTCGTAGGGTCAGTCAATACAGAGATATAGAGAAGCCCTGCATCAGAGTGTTTCTTGAGCGCTGCGGAGGTCTTTGCCATCTGCATGAGGGATACGATACCCTCCTGCATACGTGCGCCGCCCGAGCAGCAGAATATGATGACAGGAAGCTTCAATGTCGTAGCTTTCTCGACTGCGCGGGTGATCTTCTCACCTACAACGCTTCCCATCGATGCCATCATGAAACGGCAGTCCATAACACAGATGACTGCCTCTTCGGAACCGATCATTCCCTTACCGGTGACAACAGCCTCTTCAAGCGACGTGCGCTTTCTCGATGAAGCCAGTTTGTCCTCGTAGCCCGGGGTACCTAAAGGGTTGAATACAGGCATATCGGTATCCCAGGCTTCGAAGGACTCCGGTTCCGTTATCAGTTTAATGCGGGTCATAGCATCCATACGGAAGTATGCACCGCAATCCGGACAAATTAAGTTATTCGCTATGACTTCTTCGGTAAAGAGTGTACCGCCGCATACGTCACAGCGTCTGAGCATGCCTTCAGGAGCTGACGGAGCCTGCTGAGGCTTTTTATCCTGCTCTGGCGGCTCGATCGAAGGCTTGTTGGTATTCTTTTTAAATAAGTATCTGAGTTCCATTAGAACTGCTCCTTATGAATTCTCTTCCGCGAACTTTTGGAGGAAGTCGACATTGATGTCGCCCTTCTCGAAAATATCCGAACTTACGATAGAGTACTGATAGTCGACATTGGTCTTAAGTCCCGTGATGATGACCTCGCCCAATGCGCTCTGCATCTTTCTTACTGCCTCATCTCTAGAAGAAGCGTGAACGATGAGCTTTGCGAGCATTGAATCGTAGAAAGGAGGAACGCTGTATCCCGCATACATCGCGGAGTCGATCCTG
>CADCPU010000095.1 GCA_902803365.1 Oscillospiraceae bacterium | reverse complement strand
TAACGATCCTTCGGGCATAAGCGGCGGTGTCCTTCTCGAAAACGGCGAGATCGTCTACGGTACGATGCCTGACGGAAAGACGGCTGACAAGCCGGAGCCGACTTCTGCTGCGGATGTGAAAGCGACCACAACACCTAAGGCTACTCCGACTGAGGTCGTTCTTACACAGGAGACGAGCGGCTATTCGATGGATCCTGAAGAGCTCCTGGAAGCACAGGAAGGCGACTTTGAGGTCAAGGTCCACTATGACGTCAATGCGGATCAGGCTAACTCCATCTCGGGTACGATCGACATCACGAACAAGAGCGCGACGGATATCGATCTGTCGACATTAAACGTGCTCTACTATCTTACGAACGACGGCGGCAGTGAGCTGACATTCGACTGTTATCATGCGGCTACGATGTCGATGTACGGACTTTATACCGCGATGACCGATCACGTCAGCGCCAAGATAGAGGATGTTAAGAAGGACGATTGCGACACTTGCGTCAAGATCAGCTTTGGCACGGGTTACATCCAGGGATATGCTTCGCTCACGATCGGATTTTCGATCCACAGGACGGACTGGCAGAATATGGATGTCAAGGATGACAGGTCATATAAGAGCGTCGAAAATATCGTGATCACGTCAGGTGATAAGACAGTATTCGGAAAAGAGCCTTGATCAAGGCTAAAAGAGAAATCTTAACAATCTTTGAACTTTCGGAAAAGATGCTCATATTTGTTTGCATTGAGCGATACTTAGATTATAATAAAAGTACCTGGGATGTATGGGCTCTTTGTTGAACCTTCACGACATAAATTGGAATCCGGGTCAGTCAATGTAGGTCAAGCCGGGTACGCCGGACGGTCGAAACTGATTGCAGGGTACCGCCCTGGCTTAAGCTAGGTGTCAAAAAGGGTTCGTTCATTCTAGGCTTTTTATGCACAAAAGAGACGGGAAGTTATGGAACGTTTTAGTACGTACAACACAGTAACTTTTAGCGGCCCCGCAGCGCTTGGCGTTGGCGGGGTAATGTTGTTGTATCCCGTTTTCGGATCTTTTGCTTTTTCCACATGCCTTAATAACAGCGACCTGCAGAGAGCGACTAAGAACGACTACTGTCCCTGCGGGACTGCGGATATTTAAATTTCAGATAACAAGCTTAAGGCTGATGTGTTATTATATACGCGCGCCTATAATATTAGGACGGGCGTTTTCGAGAACAAAATGCCCGAACATATCAAGAGACAAAATAGATTTGGAGAAATATAAACATGAAGATCTTTAACACGATGACAAGATACAAGGAAGAGCTCAAGCCTATCGAGGAAGGCCACATCAAGATGTATGCGTGCGGCCCTACGGTCTACAACTACTTCCACCTCGGTAACGCAAGACCGTTCGTTACTTTCGATACTCTGAGAAGATATCTCGAGTACAGGGGATACGAGGTCGAGTTCTGCCAGAACTTTACTGATATCGACGACAAGATGATCAAGCGTGCAAATGAGGAAGGCACGACGGTTAAGGCGATCGCTGACAGATTCATTGCCGAGTACTATGTCGATGCTGACGGCCTCAACTGCAAGCGCCCTACATATCAGCCTCGTGCTACTGAGTCCATCGATGCGATCATCGACATCGTCAAGAC
Organism: Oscillospiraceae bacterium; assembly: GCA_902803365.1. Next base: position 9,373 of record CADCPU010000095.1, on the reverse strand, counting down.
ACTTATGGATAAGGGCTATGCTTATGTTATCGAAGGCGACGGTGTTTATTACGACGTAACCAAGTTCGAGGGCTACGGTAAGCTCTCACACTTTAAGCTCGAAGATCTCGTAGCAGGCGGCGGTGAGCGCAAGGCTTCCTACGAGGGTAAGAAGAATCCGGGTGACTTCGCGATCTGGAAGTTCAAGAAGGAAGGCGAGCCTTTCTGGGAATCTCCTTGGGGTGAAGGTCGTCCGGGCTGGCACATCGAGTGCTCTGCCATGATCAAGAAGTACCTCGGTAATACGATCGATATCCACGGCGGCGGACAGGATCTTACGTTCCCGCACCACGAGAATGAGATCGCGCAGAGTGAAGCTGCAAACGGCTGCACGCTCGCACATAACTGGGTACATAACGCTTTCGTAAATGTTGACGGTGAGAAGATGAGTAAGTCGCTCGGCAACTTCTTCACGATCCGCGATATCGCAGCTCATTTCCCATATGCGGTTATCCGTTTCTTCATCCTCTCCGGTCACTACAGACAGCCGATCAACTTCTCCGATGAGCTTCTGAGAAGTGCACAGAATGGTCTTGCAAGGATCACGACGAGCATCAATAACCTGAAGTTCGTCATCGGCAAGAACAGCGGAGACGGAAGCGCTGATGCTCAGCTCCTTGAGGCTGTAAACAAGGCAGGCGAGGACTTTATCGCTTGCATGGACGACGATCTTAATACGGCTGATGCCATCACGGCTATCTTTAACCTCGTTAAGGCTGCAAATACTGCCATCAGCGAAGCGAATGCTTCCGACAAGGCACTTCAGGCAGCTCTTGATAAGCTCCTCGAGCTTACGGACGTTCTCGGTATCGAGACTGCTGCTGAGGAAGATAACGGCATCCCTGCTGAGGTAACGGCTCTCGTTGAGCAGCGTGCGGCAGCAAAGAAGGCAAAGGATTTTGCTCTCGCAGATTCCCTGAGAGATCAGATCAACGCCCTCGGCTATTCCGTTAAGGACACGGCTAACGGTCCTCAGGTAGAGAAGTTATGATAATACCGTATTTTGCGGGCGACCTTCGTGAAGTCCAGCCCTCCGTACTCGCATACGTAGGCGACGCCGTTTACGATCTTTACGCGAGATGCTGGGTCGCAGAGCACTTCTCGAACAAGTCCGGAGTAATGCATAAGAAGACTATCAAGTACGTATGCGCCGAGGCTCAGGCCGAGGCCATACGCCACCTGATGGATGAGCTGACGGAGACGGAGGAGAATTACTTCAGAAGAGGCAAGAACTCCAACCCGGGCAGCATGGCAAAGAACGCGAGCCCTGCAGACTATATGTACGCGACGGGCTTTGAGACACTGATCGGATACCTCTTCCTGGATAATCAGGAAGCACGTATGGACTATCTGATCAACAAGACTTTTGAATATTTGGACAACAAAGAGGACTAAATGGCAGACGACAGATCCGGAAGACATGCAAGACCGTATAAGGGCAAGAGCTTTGATGATAAGCGCTCTTTTGACAAGCGCGAGCAGCGTGCTCGAAAAGCACCAAGTGAGAGAGCAGAGGAAGAAGGCGTAAGGAACGAACCTTCTCCCGATCGTCTCGAGGGTAAGAATTCCGTTATGGAAGCACTCCGTGCAGGAAGAGAGTTCAATAAGATCTGGATCCTGGAGCCTTCTGACGGCAAGCCTTTGGAGTCTCATCTTCAGAGGATCCTCGCGATGGCCAAGGAGCAGAACATCACGGTCATAAGATGTAAGCGCGATTCCTTGGACAGGATGAGCCAGACTCATAACCACCAGGGCGTCATCGCGAATGTCGCAAGCCACGAATATGCAGAACTCGACGACATCATCGCCAAGGCAAGGGCAGAGGGCAGGCAGCCTCTCCTCGTTGCGCTCGACGAGCTCAAGGATTCTTATAACCTCGGCTCCGTGCTCCGTATCTCCGATGCGGCAGGCGTTGACGGCATCATAATAACAAAGCACCGTTCGATCGGTCTTGATTCGGTAGTCGCGAAGGCTTCCGCAGGCGCGATCGAGTACGTCCCTGTAGCTAAGGTAACAAATCTTACCCAGACGCTCCGCGACCTTAAGGACGACGGCTTCTGGGTCCTCGGAACAGATGCAGAGGGCACTTGTTCCTACGACAAGGCTGACTACAAGGGTGCGATGGTCATCGTCATCGGCAGCGAAGGCGAGGGCATGAGAGACACGGTCAGAAAGAGCTGCGACATCCTGGTATCGATCCCGATGGCAGGACACGTCAACAGCCTTAATGCGGCTGTTGCCGCAGGCATCGTTATTTTCGAGGCCGCAAAACAACGAAATCAGTAATGGGAAGAGGAGGAGAAGATGCTTAGGAAGACGGTCTTGAGACTGACAGCTATCATGGTCATCACTGCTATGATGATGCTCAGCGGCTGTTCGTTTTTTGACAAGATCCAGAAGCAGATCGACCCCAATTCCGTCAAGATCGCCGCGCCTGAACTCATCAGGCTCATGGTAACGGGCATTGATGACCCGGCACAGATCGCCGATTCGTACGAAGCGATCCCTGAGAGCCAGCGCGAGGGCATCAACTATTCCTACTATGTAACTTACATCAACATCATCAGGGAGATGTCCACGGGCAACGGTAAGATCAAGAGCTTCCGTCTCATGAACGATGAGGACAACAGCGAGCATCTCCTTAGCGTTTTCGATAAGTTCACACAGAGGACCAAGGTGTCGCTCGACAGCTTCGATCACTATCTTGAGCCGTACGGCAATATCAGGACGGTCGTTTTCGAGTACGGCGTTGAGCCTGATCACCCTGTCTACGCTTACTACAGCATCGATGACGACGGTTTTGCGAAGCTCTCAGACGAGTGGATCACCGATGTCGTCGATATCTATAACTATATGCAGCACTATCTCGGTTCGATCGACGAGCAGAACACCGACGGTATCGCGAGCCTTATCAGGAAGTCTTCCAAGAACTCCGGAACGGAGCTCGAGGAGAAGCGCATTACGGCCAAGGCCGAGTACATCAGCGAGTTCTATAAGTACCGCGTCAGGAACAATGTCGACGAGTTCAGGCTCAATGCTGCGAATGCTTTCTACACCGAGTACCAGATCCCTGAAGTAATCTCTTCTGACGGTAACGGGATCTATACGAGGACTGTAAGTTCCTACGGTACACACAATTCCAACAACGATATCATCATTTACGACGACATCCCTCAGGAAGCGGATGATTCGATCGCAAAGGTCAACATCTCTCAGGTACAGAGCATCACATGCGGTCTTGAGTATAACTATTCCGCGATCACGAGGATCCTCGGTAAGCCGCTCTGGACATATATCCCTAAGGAGAACATCCAGGCTACTGTCGATTCCGATGGCAACGAGATCCTTAAAAAGAGGATCGTCCTCAGCTATAACGGTCTGTGTCTGGTATTTAATGCAGTCTACAGCGGCGAGCCTGACTGGATGATGGATACGGTCAATATGTCAGCCAAGAATTACTATAACGTTATCGCCAGGGGTGATAAGGAGTGGGTTGGTGAGCTCGTATCTATCAGGGTCGTTCCGAACAGCAAGCAGAATTACAGTGTCTGCGATATCGGTATCGGAAGCTCCGAGTTCGATCTTATAGAGAGATTCCCGATGCTCGATCCGGGCAAGTATACGCTGTCTTTCACGAAGTTCGCGAAAACATACAATCTCAAATATACGCTTGATAAAGACGGATTGGTCGATTCGATCCTCATTACGAGGACAGTATAAATATCAGAAGCGCTTCTTGAGCTCTTCGATCTCGTTTGCGCTCATTCCGTGATTCATAAGGAAGTTCTCGATCTTGCCGTTGTACTCAGAGTCAACGTAGTTAAGGAAGATCTCCATATTCTCAGCATCACTTCTCAATACATGCGCCATATTCCTGCCGCCCGGAGCCAAGTCTCTCGCGATGAGCGGATCGAGGATCGGTTTCATATATGTATAGGAACACGCGTAATTTTTTATAATATTTTCGTAAGACGCGCCCGCGAGAAGATAGAGGATGGCGGAGATGACGCCGGTCCTGTCCTTGCCGTGCGCGCAATGGTAGAGGGTGATGCCCTCGTTATCTTTGATCGCTCTTAAGACTTCGCATACGCGGTCGCCGAGCTGCTCTAAGATGAGAAGATAGAAGTCGCCGAGCTTATGAGTCTTCAAAAACTCCATGGTCGGATCTTCTTTGTCATCGGGATTACCCAAAAAGAGCGGGATGTTCTTAAACTTAACGCCCTCGAGGTCCATGAACGCATTGCCGTATGCCTTGACCTCTGCTTCGGATCTTAAGTCGAGCACCTGCGTTACGCCGTGATCCCTGATCGCGAGCGCCTGCTCACGCGTAAGATCTGAAGGGGAGTCGGAGCGGATCGCAAGACCCGTAGTGAATACCTTGCCTCCTCGGAGGGGCATGCCTCCAAGTTCGCGGGCGTTCAAGAGCCCGTCAAAGTGCATGAGTTGTGAATCGGTATTATATTCGGTCATGTTATTGCTCCGTCTGTTTTTTTCGAAAATAATTATAGCATTGACGAAGTTTTTTTCGATAATAAAAATCGCGAAAAATTGTTGTTGACAGAATTGAAGTCGTGTATTAATATAATTGACGTTCACATGCGCCTGTAGCTCAACTGGATAGAGTGTCTGACTACGGATCAGAAGGTTGTGGATTCGATCTCTGCCAGGCGCGCCAAAGTACAAGAGTTGCTTTTGATTTGAAAGCAACTCTTTTTTTGAACTAAAATCTGTTTGCTTTATTTAATGTACTGTGCTACAATTTTTCGGCTAACAGTTTTGTTAATTATAATATTTTATATACGGAGGACGTCAAAAATGGCATCTACTATCGAGAAGAAGGACAACAGCAAGGTTGTTATCTCCCTTGAGGCCACCAGAGAGGAATTTGAGGCAGGTCTTAAGAAGTCTTATGAGAAGAACAAGAAGAAGTTCCAGGTTCCTGGCTTCAGAAAGGGTAAGGTTCCTTATCAGCTCGTACTCCAGTACTACGGAGAAGGCGTTCTTTATGATGATGCCATCGACGCTATCGCTACTCCTGCTTATGTAGAGGCAGTTAAGGCAAATGACCTCCAGGTTGTTTCCCGTCCAAGCATCGACATCCAGGAGATCAACGAGAACGGTATGAAGTACACTCTCGAAGTAACAGTTAAGCCTGACGTTAAGCTCGGTGCTTATGAGGGCGTTGAAGTTCCTTATTCCGAGCGTGAGATCAACGACGAGACAGTTAACAACGAGCTCCAGAACATGCTCAAGAGAAACGCTTCACAGGTTGAGGTTACAGATCGTGCAGTTGAGAACGGCGATACAGTTGTTATCGACTACGAAGGTTTCAAGGACGGCGTTGCTTTTGAAGGCGGCAAGGGCGAGAACTACAGCCTCGTTATCGGTTCCGGTTCCTTTATCCCGGGCTTCGAGGATCAGATCATCGGTCACAACGTTGACGATGAGTTCGCTATCGACGTAACATTCCCTGAAGAGTATCACGCAGAAGAGCTCAAGGGCGCTAAGACAACATTCAACGTAAAGATCCACGCTATCAAGGCTGAGAAGCTTCCTGAGCTCGACGATGAGTTCGCTAAGGACGTTTCCGAGTTCGATACACTTGATGAGCTCAAGGCTGACATCAAGGCTAAGCAGACAGAGCGTGCTCAGAAGGAAGCTAAGAACAACTTCGAGAACGAGTGCGTACGTGTAGTATCCGACAATGCTGAGGTTGAAGTACCTGATTGCATGGTTGATACAGAAGTAGACAACATGGTTCAGCAGCAGTCAACATCCATGAGCCAGCAGGGCATCGAGCTCGATATGTACCTCAAGTATGTTGGTCAGACAATGGAAGACTTCCGTGAGAACTTGAGACCAATGGCTAAGGTCCGCGTTAAGGGCAACCTCGTACTCGAGGCTATCTCCAAGGAGATCAAGGCTGAGGCTACAGAGGAAGAGTACAAGGCTGAGCTCGAGCTCATCGCTAAGTCTTACAACATGAAGCTCGAAGACGTACAGAATGCTATCGGTAACGACAGCGAGTACCTCAAGGAGTCCATCATCACAAAGAAGACTATCGAGTACATCGCAGAGAAGGCTGTTAAGACAGCTCCTAAGGCTGCTGAGGAAGCTGCTGACGAGGATAAGGCTGAGAAGAAGCCTGCTAAGAAGACAGCTGCAAAGAAGACAACAGCTAAGAAGACAACAAAGAAGGCTGCTGCAGAGGCAGAAGCAGAGGCTGAGGCACCTGCAGAAGAGAAGTCCGAAGAGGCTTGATCTTAAGTGCTTTGTTAATTAAGTAATTTCATTTGTCCCGATTGCCAATAGAGGCACTCGGGGCAAATCTTTTTACGGAAGATAGTGTGCGTAATATATAAGTTAAATAAAGTTTATGTAACTCTGTTTTTATATTGGCTTATTAGTGTTAAAATATACTGACTAAAATGATTGGAGTATTTTATGGCAAATAAATATGACGGTGAAGGCCCTGAGATCCTTACATGTTCATTCTGCGGCAAGTCCGAATACGAAGTTCCGAGACTCTTCTCGGGCGTAAATTGCTATATCTGCATAGATTGTATCAAGACAGCTTACGGTATCGTAGCAGAAGAAGAGAAGCTCCAGAGGAAGCGCACTCTTAAGAAGGCGCGCCCGAGTAAGCTCCTCACACCGCATGAGATCAAGGACAAGCTCGACCAGTATGTTGTAGGTCAGGACGATGCCAAGGTATCGTTGTCCGTAGCCGTATATAACCACTATAAGCGTGTATTTGCGGATCAGGATCCGCTTGACGATATTGAGATCCAGAAGAGTAACATCCTCCTTCTTGGCCCTACGGGTTGCGGTAAGACATATCTTGCCCAGACACTCGCCAAGATCCTCGATGTACCGTTCGCCATCGCAGACGCTACATCCCTTACTGAGGCAGGTTACGTAGGTGAGGACGTTGAGAACATCCTCCTGAAGCTCATCATGGCAGCTGATTACGACATCGACAGAGCCCAGATGGGTATCATCTATATCGATGAGATCGATAAGATCGCCAAGAAGGCCGAGAACGTATCCATTACCCGTGACGTAAGCGGTGAGGGCGTTCAGCAGGCACTCCTCAAGATCCTCGAGAGCACGATCGCTTCCGTACCTCCTAAGGGCGGACGTAAACACCCTAACGAAGAGTGCATCCAGATCGATACGACGAACATCCTCTTCATCTGCGGCGGCGCATTTGACGGCCTTGAGAGCATCATCGCTGACAGAACGGCCAATAAGCAGTTCGGCTTCGGTGTTGAAGTCGCTTCGAAGAAGGATATCTACTCCGGTGCTCACTTCCATGAAGTGCTCCCTCAGGACCTCATGAAGTTCGGTATCATCCCTGAGTTCCTCGGACGTATCCCGGTAACTGTAGCTCTCGACAAGCTCGACGAGACAGCATTGATCTCCATCTTGAAGGAGCCAAAGAACGCTCTTTTCAAGCAGTATAAGAAGCTTATGTCCCTCGACGGCGTAGACCTCGAGTTCACTGATGAAGCAGCAGTAGCTATCGCAAAGAAAGCTATCGAGCAGAAGATCGGTGCAAGAGGACTTCGTACGATCATCGAAGCAGCTATGCGTAACGTAATGTTTAACGTACCTTCCCAGAAGGATGCAGCTAAGTGCATCATCGACGAAGAGTGCATTACGGAAGGCAAGGAGCCTGCCATCGTCTTCAAAAAGAAGAAGGCAAGTTCCAAGTCAGCTGATCCTGACGAGAAGGGCGCACATATCGAAGGCGATTACGGTTTCAGCGCAGGCTGATACACCTGTAAGACATATACAAATACATATATAAGCAGCAGGGAGGTGTGACCATGGCCAAATCAAAGGAATACTCCATTTGTCTGGACATCGGCGGTACGAAGATCTTAGGATGCATTTTCGATTCCAAGAAAGAGATCGTATTCAGGATCAAGAAGAAGACCAAGTCCGGCGGCGACTCATCGCAGAACATCGAGGAAGTCATCATCAGCGTTGTTGACGAGCTCCTTCAGAAGTCCGGCATCAGTCTCAAGGACGTAAGAGCTATCGCTGCAGGTGCACCGGGTGTTATCGACCAGGAGAAGGGCATCGTTCTTTTCTCACCGAACCTCCCATGGCGCGATTACGATATCCGCACACCTCTTCAGGAACACTTCGGCGTTCCGTTCTATATCGGCAATGACGTTAACGTAGGTGTCCTCGGCGAATACAAGTACGGCGTAGGCAAGAACTTCAAGCACATCGTCGGACTCTTTGTAGGAACCGGTATGGGCGGCGGTCTCATCCTCGACGGCAAGCTCTACACGGGCCATATGTTCAAGGGTGCCGAGTTCGGTCACATGATCCTGAACGAAGAAGGACCTCGTTGTAACTGCGGTCAGCGCGGCTGCCTTGAGGCTTTCTCCAGTAAGCAGGGCATGAGCGACTACATCCGTCAGCAGATCATGCGCGGCAGGACCACAGAGATGGCCGACAGCGTCAAGGAAGGTGTATTCAAGAGTAAGGTTCTTAAGGCTGCTCTTGCAAACGGCGACAAGGTCGCTATGGAAGCAGTCGACCGTGCGTGCCACTACCTCGCGATCGCATCAGGCAACCTCGTTAACACATTCAGCCCTGAGATCGTTATCTACGGCGGCGGTGTTATCGAAGCAGTAGGCGACATCTTCCTCGAGAAGATCGTAGCTGAAGTCGACAAGTACTGTATGCCGTCCATCCGCTCGACAGTCCAGTTCCGCAAGGCAGCTCTCGGAGATGATTCGATCCTCTACGGAGCGCTCTCCATGATCGAGTCAGGAAGCAAGAAGTAATATCTGATATTTGATATCAAAGAGTTCGGAAAGTTGTTTCCGGACTCTTTTTGTTTTTCGAAAAACATGTGCGCCAGCGCGTAACGTTTTGCTTAAATAATCGCGAATTTGCGCGAATTTTCTTGATTTTTGCATTATAGCGCTTGTTGTATTTCTCTTCTTTGCTATACTTTTTATCAAGCTATGCCGAACTGACTCAAGGAAATATTTCGTAGAGGAAAAGGAAATACATGATAAGCACGGCATATGCCCAAGTAATCTCCTGGGGAGAGGTGTCCACACACGGCACCTCTCCTTTTGTGTTTTCGTGTTTTCCCAAGGTAGCAAAAATCCGGCAGCGGTTACAAGTCCCGCTTGATCCTTTTTACAGATCCGCGTTCAGAACCGTCAAGACTGCCCTGCGGGCACCGCTAAAGCGGCTGTGGGGTCTTGACGCTTCCGCACGGATCTGTCTTTGGTAACCAAGCGGGCTTGTAACATTTGCTGCCTAGGGTAGCAAAAATGAAATGGGACTTTTCGAGATGCCT
>CADCPU010000094.1 GCA_902803365.1 Oscillospiraceae bacterium | reverse complement strand
TTTGAGGGCATCTTTGAACGGGAGCGTCTGCTCGACATTATCAAGAACTTCATCTGCTTCTCCAACGAGGGATTGAAGCAATTCAAGATACTCGCCGGATACCACCAATATTTTGCTGTCAACAAGGCCGTGGAGTCTACGAGACACGCTACGGAGACGGATGGAAAAGGCGGCGTGTTTTGGCATACCCAGGGCAGCGGCAAATCGCTGTCGATGGTATTCTATGCCCACCTTCTGCAGGAGGCGTTGGACAGCCCTACCATCGTAGTTCTGACCGACAGAAATGATCTTGACGATCAACTTTTCGGACAGTTTGCTAAATGCAAGGACTTCCTGCGTCAGGAGCCAATGCATGCCGAGAGCCGGGAACATTTAAAATCCTTGCTTGAAGGCAGGCAGGCAAACGGCATCATATTTACAACAATGCAGAAGTTTGAGGAATCCCATGAGCCTCTGTCCGAACGCAGAAATATCGTGGTTATGGCGGATGAGGCGCATCGTGGACAGTATGGGCTTAAGGAAAAGATCGATGCTGAGACCGGTAAAATCAAGATTGGCACGGCCCGAATCATTCGCAACAGTCTCCCGAATGCTACATACATTGGATTCACGGGCACTCCGATTTCCATGAAAGATAGGAGCACCCGCGAAGTATTTGGCGAGTATATCGACGTATACGATATGACGCAGGCTGTCGAGGACGGTGCTACCCGCCCGGTTTATTACGAGAGTCGAGTTATCAAGCTGAAGCTGGATGAAGAAACCCTCCATATGATCGATACCGAGTATGACATCATGGCGAACAATGCCGATCCCGAGGTGGTGGCAAAGAGTAAAAGGGAACTTGGTCAGATGGAAGCCATCCTCGGTAACGAGCAGACCATTGCTTCGCTTGTCGATGATATTCTGGACCACTACGAGAATTACCGTGCCGATTTGCTAACAGGAAAGGCTATGATCGTAGCCTACTCCCGTGCTATCGCTATGAAGATTTATAATCGAATTCTTCAGCTGCGCCCGTCTTGGACGGAGAAGGTTGCTGTTGTTATGACAGAGAGCAATAAAGACCCGGAGGAATGGCGAACAGTAATTGGAAACAAGCGTCATAGGGATGAACTCGCTAAACAGTTCAAAGATAACGACAGCCCGCTGAAGATTGCTATCGTGGTCGATATGTGGCTTACGGGATTTGATGTTCCGTCCCTGGCAACGATGTATGTCTATAAGCCTATGCAGGGATATAACCTGATGCAGGCAATCGCCCGCGTGAACCGTGTGTTCGCCGACAAGGAGGGCGGTCTTGTTGTCGATTATGTAGGTATCGCATCCGCATTGAAAGAGGCGATGAACGATTATACTTCCCGTGACAAGAAGAATTACGGGGATACGGATATTGCGAAGGTGGCTTATCCGAAGTTTTTGGAGAAATTGTCTATCTGTCGCGACATCTTCCATGGATACGATTATTCCAAGTTTATGACTGGAACCAATTTGGAGCGCTCAAAAGCTATCAGTGGTGCTGTCAATTTTATCGTTGGTGTTGATAAAGAACGGGAGCGAGAGGACTTCTTGAAGGAATCTCTGCTTCTGCGTCAGGCGCTATCGCTGTGTTCATCCCTTGCGGAGGAATCGCTGCGTATTGAGGCCGCATTCTTTGAGTCTGTTCGTGTCCTTGTTATGAGACTGATGAACCAGGGTGAGGGGAAGAAAATATCTCTACCGGAAATGAATGCAAGAATCAATGCTCTGTTAGAGCAGAGTATAAAGTCAAATGGCGTGATAAACCTGTTCTCGGATGTGAATGGCGACTTCTCCTTATTCGATCCGAAGTTCCTCGAAGAAATCGGCAAGATGAAGGAAAAGAATCTTGCTGTTGAGCTTTTGAAAAAACTGATATCTGAGCAGGTCATTATTTATAAGAGAACCAATGTGGTCAAGTCAGAGAAGTTCAGCGAGATCATCCAGCAGGCCATGAACCGGTATCTGAATGGTATGCTTACCAACGAGCAGGTGATAGAAGAACTGCTGAATCTGGCCAGACAGATCCAGGCTGCACAGAAAGAAGGGGAGAAGCTGGGGCTTACTGCTAATGAGCTTGCCTTCTATGATGCGCTGACAAAACCACAGGCAATAAAGGATTTCTATGAGAATGAGGAACTGATCGCGATCACGAAAGAACTTGCGGAT
>CADCPU010000093.1 GCA_902803365.1 Oscillospiraceae bacterium | reverse complement strand
GGCATCCCGCAGGGAACTGTTTTGTGGCGCCTGAACTTTGCCAAGAAAAAGATCAAGAAGGAGGTCGAGAAGTATGAAGAAGAGAATGAGACGAAGCTGTTTATGGCAGTGCCATTCTTAAGCAAACTGTTTATCAAAGAAGCAGAGCAGGTATCTTTTCAACCCATGCCCGCTTCAATCTCAAATTACCTGTCCGCATCAACAAAGGCTTCTGTAAACGAAGCCGCAACAAAAACCGCTGCAGAAGCAGCAAAGAAAGGTGCAGGTATTATGTCTAAAAAATTGATCAGTATTATTGCAGCATGTGCAGCTGTAACAGCAGTAACAGTCGGAATCATTGTCATTGTAAACAACGCGAAGAACGAAGTGAAAAAGGAAACGATCAAATCTCATGAGTCAGAGATCATTGATGATACGGCGGTTTCTGACATCGAAGTAACAGAGCAGATCGATGATGAGACGCCTCCTACGGTATATCCTAATGATTATCTGGTCCCTGAAGTATCGATGGTATTTGACGGAATGTCCAGAGACGAGATGAAGGCCAACCTCATAAACTTTATGACCATCAGCGGACATACTTACAGCGAAGAATACGGTGAGAGAGTTGGCGTTGAAAATGACCCTAATGTCTTTTTCGGATCGCAATTTGATTATGACTGGCCTGAAGGAACCTTTGACGGAAATACATATATCTGTCATATAAACGCTACTTTGGATGTAGCAGATTATGCAACAGGAACCTATGGGGATCTTGGCACAGTGATAATCTCGGTACATTGTGCTGATGAAGCAACGGCACAGACGCTTAAGGAGATTGGTTGGGAACTGATCGAAGAGTACCGCACCAACCCTGATATGTATTATGATTCAGGCTACCTCGTTTCTGAAGACGGTACATACTATTCCAGTTTTGTCCTGCCGTTTATCATAAACGAATAAGTATAGAGGTGGATCCGTGACACGCAAGAAAGTTCTTAGAACAGTTTTGATAGTAATTGCATCGATCTCTTTTGTCCTGCTAGCAGGGGTGGTCTTTCTTGTGTGGAAAATGAGTTCGTACACCGCCGGCAATTGGACCGTTGATTCTGCTGTTCGAAGCAACATTGAGGCTGTTTATCCTGATCTGGACTATGAGATCATATCTCGCAAGATATATGATGCTTCATTAGAGGACAAAGAAAAAGTAGTGTGGGAGTTAACCGTTAAGTGTAACGATGATGGTGAGACCTATACTGTGTATGACATAAACAATAAGACGGGTGATCTTTATTTGAGCATAGCTGATTATGCCGAGATCCACTTTGATTATGTTGAAAAGATCATGGATGATATTGATGAACATTATGATCTCGGAGATCATAGAGTGCGTTATGAAAATGAGATCTACTCCTGGTCGAGATATGAGTTTTCAATCAGCGATGAAGCTCTGACAGATGAGACTGTTGAACAGATCGCTAACGTATATGATGGCGCTCTTGCCGCATCGAAGGGTAACTATCCTGTGGAAATAACATGCGTGGTCAGAAATGGCGATATGGAGATCTCGTTTTTTACGCGGGATTTCTATAAAGATGGCAAGATTACGATGGATAAAGAGGCGCGAATTGCTTATATTAGAGATAAAGTGACCAATCGAGGGTAAGATACGAGGTTGAAATTTTTATGAATGAATTATCAGATTATAGTCATGCATTTGTGGAGTGATCTGGATTGGGTGACCGAATATGAGAAAAGCAACTAATATAATCAGCGTAGTATTGATAGTGCTGTACATTGCCTTTTTGGCGATCGGATGGAACAGCTTTCCTTCTGAGGTCCCCACACATTTTACCGCCGGGGTTGCGGACAAATTCGGGTCGAAGAGAACACTTTTGGTGGATCCGGCTGCAATGATCGGCTTATTCCTGCTCTTGGCTATCGTAGAGAGCTTTCCTAAGATCTGGAATATACCTGTTAAGATAACAGAGGATAACGAGAAAGCCGTGTTGAGCACATGCCATATGATGTTTGGCATAGTTAAGATAGCAATAATACTGGTTTGTGCTTTTGCGGGTATCAAGTGCATATATCAGGAATTCCCGGAATGGCCAATGAATCTGATGATCGGAGTCATTATAGTAACTATAGCGATAAGTGTATTTAAGTTATACGGGATGAAAAATCTTGCGGAATAATCAGATGATAGGATGATCTAATGGGTTCATTATTACTAGTTGTTATATACTTGATATTCATCAGCCTGGGATTGCCGGATTCATTATTGGGTTCCGGCTGGCCTGTTATGCAGACTGTTTTCGATGTGCCGTCGTCTTATGCAGGATATGTATCGATGACGATATCGTTTATGACCATTATATCTGCACTCTTAAGTCCCCGAATGATAAGAAGGTTCCATACCAAATGGATCGTTATAGTCTCTATCATCCTGACCATATTGGGCCTGATCGGTTTTTCCGTGGCGGGAAGCTATTGGATGCTCTTCCTGTTTGCCGTGCCTTACGGGCTTGGCGCAGGCTCGATCGATGCTTCCGTTAACCATTATGTGGCAAACAATTATTCCGGTTCGGTCATGAATTTCCTTCATTGCTTCTATGGTGTCGGTGCTGTGATCAGTCCGTATATCATGTCAGCTGCTTTGCGAATGGCAAGATGGAATGAAGGCTACCGCTGGACCGCATACGTTCAGACGGGGATACTTCTGGTGTGCATCTTATCGATCCCGTTGTGGAAGAATAACGGAGCGGATGAGGCTGAGAACAAAGAGAGCGCAGGCATAAAAGAGGCGTTGAAGGTTCCGGGTGTTATCCTTACGCTCATAGCCTTTTTCGCATACTGCGCAGGCGAAGCAACCTGTTTCCTTTGGACACCGAGTTTCTTTGCAGGGACCAAGGAGGGACTGAGCGAAGATCTCATTGCATCCTTCGGATCGTTGATCTTCGGAGGCCTGATGTTAGGCAGGCTGATATCGGGTTTTGTATCAAACAAGCTTGGTGACAAGCTGCTGATAAGGATCGGTATCGCCATAGAATTTGCCGGTATCCTTTTGATCAGCCTTCCTATCGAAAACTACCTCGTCGCAGCCGTCGGATTTGTTGTCATAGGCACAGGAATGGGTCCTGTCTATCCGGCAATCCAGCACATGGCGCCTGCTAACTTCGGTAAGAAATATTCAGCGGCAGTTATAGGTCTTCAAATGGCTTCGGCTTATATGGGCAGCACATTCATGCCTCTGATCTTCGGTATCTTGCAGCAGAATATCGGTATCGGCATGATGCCGATCTATCTCTTGATCTTCGCTTTGCTCAATATAACTTTGCTGGAGACGGCATACCGCAGGATCGCAAATTAAGATTTTCTTTAGGATTCGTGAAGAGTTTGCTTAATGTGGATCTGTATATTGTTTAAACAAAAGGATCCATTGGAGGTATGTAGAAATGGCTAATCAATTCAAGATCGAGTTTTACAAATTGGGGCGTTCGGCTCTCTTTTGGCTTTTGATCATCTTTAATGCAGCGATTGGGATCTCTGCGGGCTATTCGTGGTATGAGAAGCGTCATGTCAACGATGTTATGTTCCCGTTCATGGATGCGCTTCCTGATGTGTCGCTGTTCTTTGTTGTCGCACTTTTCACTGCATGGATAATCGGCGGTAATTTCGGTTCTAGGACTATTCATCATGAGGTCACTTCCGGCTTATCGAGGTTTTCGATCATCATCTCAAGATCAGTCGTAGCAATAGTAGCAGGTGTTATCCTGCATGTTGTTGACATCTTTGCAGGTGTTATAGGAATGGCTATGTATGTCGGTTTTGATACATGGAACTATACATCTGATATGCTCCCTTGGACGGGCACGGTCTTGCTGCAGTTTATCGCGCTCATCTGCTTTTTCGTCTTTGTCGGTTTTCTCTGCTGCAATATGTATGCCGGACTGATAGCTTCAGTCGTTATCGAGGTCGGTCTTTGCAACATCGCGAGAAATTTTCTGGGCGAGTTCGCGTGGTATAAGTATTCGTTCTTCCATCTCGCAGAGACGACCAAATCTTCGGAACTTCTTATCAGCTCTGTGGTTGCGGTAATAAGCATATTCGTTCTGACGGGACTGTCGTATCTCGTATTCCGCAAAAGAGAGGTCTGATGCGGATATTCACCTGATTAAAGCTATCAGCAGACCGACTATCGATGACGGGATAATAATGAAATCATACATCCGAGGTAAATGATTTGCAATTAGCAAGAATGCCATTAATATCACATCTGTCTGATAGAACTGATGTTATAATATTCCCAGACTAAGGGAAGGAGCTTGGCACAAATAAACCGGCCAAGTGATTATCGATTATCGTGGCAAGACCAAGATTTGACAGCATAAAGACGTACGAAGAGTTTAAGAAATACAAATGGAACAGGGAAGAGCTGAGACAAATCTGCATGGATCGCGGACTTTTGTTTGTAGGTTCCGAGAAAAAACTCAACAAGGTGATCGAAGCTTACTTTAACGGAGTTAAGATCCCTCCGCAGCGTAATTGGTATACCAATATTGTGCTCAGCCGTTTCGTGAATGAGAACGGAGTAATGATGAATATCAATCTTGTCATGCTGATCATATCGTTGTTTCTTTGTGTGTTTGGTATCGTCAATGAGGCAAGAGGTGCGGATGAGGTAAGTTATGCGCTGCCTTTGGGATTTGGTGCTACATTTCTCTTTGTTACCATTCTTTCTATCTATTGGGATATGGACATTGCGGTATTAAGGAGTTATGGTCCCAGATGCGGTGATACGAAGTTTACCAGAGAACAGGTGGATGAACAGGCTAATTCGGAGAAGACCGAACGTCTTTGGTATGGAAGTATTTTGCTTGCGCCG
>CADCPU010000092.1 GCA_902803365.1 Oscillospiraceae bacterium | reverse complement strand
TGGATATGCAAAGCGACAACTCTAACAATACTAAGATCCCTTATTGTCCGGGACCTTATGACAACATCAAGAGTAACGAGATGGAAGTTATGACAACCAGCATGGAAATCGTCAGATTCCAGTACTACTATTGATCTTCAAAATTTCAAGCAATGTAAAAGGACTGTTCTTCGGAACAGTCCTTTTTTTGCTTTAATAAAAAGATCGATCGAAAGATCATTCAAGAGTGATAACGTTTACCGAATCCAAAAGTTCGAGTGCTATGCTCTGAGCACTTATCAGATCGATGTTATCCTGAATGGGTTCTTCATCAGCATATCTGTCCAGGCTCTCACGGCAGCAATAAAGCTTTATGTTACCGCCACCGGCAATGTTCCGGAATTTTTTGTGGCAGGGATCCTGAGAAACAAGAAGATGAGCTCCTGAGTCGATAAGGATGATCTTGGCGATCTCGTCGGACTCGTCGGATAAGACATCCAGGAATGCAGATAAAAGAGCTCTGCCGTGATCGTTATCCGATGAGTAGTAATTATGCTTGATAAGTATCGTCTTATGTGCAGAAGATACAGTGTCGATCAATTCCGGGAAGATATCAAGTTCATTCTCGTTGATCGTATCCAAGAGCAACGAAGAAGAACCGTCAGTACCGTTATTTTCCGTTCTTTTCATCAAAATCACTCCTGTTAGCCGACAGGAAACGCATCGATCTCTGGATGGAGTTCTTGCTGTTACCCCAAGGCTTATCGTTATTTCTGTAGTCGAATTTGAGCGTGAACCACTCAACGTCGGCTATCAGTTCCTTCATAGTAGAATCAAAACCTGCAGCAAGTACCGGAAGGAATTCCGCAGCTTCGTTCTGGCTCATCTTATTAGCGCAGGAGCGGAGCAGGGAAGCAACATGCGGCATGCAATGGCAAGTGCAGGCAGCAAACTTCGGCTTAAAGTCCTTGTCATGCGAGAACATCCATACGAGAACATCTGCATAGCGGTCCATGGTGAAATCAAGTTTTTCGCAGATAGGGCAGGATGCTGTTCTGGAATCGATAAGATCAGCGAGCTTATTGAGATTGCTCTTATACTCTCCGTCTCTTCCTTTGAAAAGGTTTCCCTTAGCAGGT
Source organism: Oscillospiraceae bacterium (assembly GCA_902803365.1). Next base: position 6,563 of record CADCPU010000092.1, on the reverse strand, counting down.
GCTACCTTTTTGAGCTTTGCATTAACATCCCCGTCAATATCCTTGAGATGGGTGTGGAGCATAAGGCCTAATCCAAGCCTGTTAGCTTCTCTCTTGTTGAGCTTACCCATGTGATCCGGACAAAAACCGCTCTTGTTGGTTATAGTCCTTGTATCCGGTTCCATGAGGGAAGGTCCGAGGTAATAATCAAGGTAGTCACTCTCTGATTTATCCTTAAGAAAACAAAGAGGGCATACGTCATTCTGATCATATGCGTCGTTCAATGGTATCGTGTATATCTTTTCCATATAACCTCCGATTTTTAGCTTACTGTGGATCGGTGTACGACTCTCTTGGCTCTGACATTTACGGCGATCATTGTGATAGAAGTATATTCCTCTACTGATCTGCCTATCTTCTGTTGAGCTTCAAAGAGTACTTCTTGAGCATCGTAGCCATAGTAAATGGCGATCTCAAGGCTCAGGACGACACCGTACGTCCTTTTCTCGGATTTAAAAGAAACAACCTCGGCATAACCGTTGACGCTGCTCAAAACTATCTTAACAAGGTCAAGGAGCGCATCATCGGATATCGAATAAGATCCGAGGGATGAGAAGGTAGGACGTACCATTGTCCTTTCCGTATCAGGAACGACAGGGGAGACACCGCGCTCACGGTCGAATCTCTGACGGAGCTTGTTGAGCGGGTCAGTAAAATATCCCGAGAACTCGTGCTTGATCTCCATCGAAGGGACCGGGATGGTATGCATACCTTCCGTCATTCTGGTATTTCTGGCCTGACGTCTCTCTTCCTCAGTCGTTACATCCTCGATCCTTATAAGCATCGAAGGTTGATTGAGCCAGAGATTATTACAGATCTTCTCGAGCATCGAATCAGATGTACCGAGTATCATAAGAGCCGTAGGCATATTCTCGACGAGAGCCCTTCTCATAACGCTCGATCTTGTCGGATCGGCAAACAGTGCCTGACGTACCGACTCGAGCTTTGTTGGCGCTTTCTTGGCGGATGTGCCCGCGACGATCCTGCTTCCGTTGATGAGAAGACCGTCGTCGATAAGGTAGGAGATGTTATTTGATCTTGCTACCTTGATCGCACGGGTACTTTTACCGGTTCCGGAAGGACCAACAAAGGCCACTACCGCAATGGAAGACAGAGCTTCCCTGGTAGCAGCCTCAGTAGACAGAATCGTTTCTGTAGATATTTCCTGTTTGTGATTACGAGGCTCGTTGCCTCTTTCAAAGCGTCTTAAAGTATTGCGAAGTTCCGGAATAAGAACTCCGTGCCTTCCTGTGTTCTGTGAAACTCCTTCGTTACCGCCGTTGACGGAACCATTCTCGGAAGTCTGTTTGTTATCGTCTTTAAGAGCCAACTGATCACCTTTTAATCGTCAAGATTGTGGAAGACTTCCTGGATGTCATCATTTTCATCCATCTTATCGAGCATCTTCTCGAACTGCTCGAGTACTGCAGGATCCGCTATCTGTGCATAAGTTACCGGCACAGGTCCGAGAGTGCTGTCGAGGAAAGCATAGCCCTTTTCTTCGAGTGTATCTCTTACTGTGTAGTAGTCTTCAGGTGCCGTTGTGATCTCATAGCACTCTTCTTCAGATGAGAAGTCCTCTGCGCCTGCATCGAGAGCATCGGACATAACCTGATCCTCGTCCTCGTATTCTTCGCGGGAGATAACGATCGTGCCCTTATCTTCGAAGAGGAAGGATACGCTTCCTGATACACCCATGTTTCCGCCGTGCTTATCGAAAAGGTGACGGACATCACCTGCTGTTCTGTTACGGTTATTGGTCAAAGTCTTGACGATAACGGCAACTCCGCCCGGGCCGTAACCCTCATAAGTAATCTCTTCGTAATCGTCGCCTTCGCCTGCACCTGCAGCTTTCTTGATAGCTCTGTTGATATTGTCGTTAGGCATATTAGCTGCCTTAGCTTTGGAAATTACATCTTTCAAACGAGAATTACCGTCCGGATCAGGGCCGCCTGCTTTTACCGCAACTGCGATCTCTTTTGCGATCTTAGTAAAAACCGCACCCTTTGCAGCATCAGATGCCTCCTTTTTGCGCTTGATGTTGCTCCATTTGGAATGACCTGACATAAATACCTCCTATTGGTTACGCCAAAAAATATTTGTTAATAATATAACCGACGATCATAAAAACTAAAAGACCGATCTGGGATATTATACCTGAGAATTTATCGTGCTTTCCGTTCTTAACGATGAGTCTCGGGATAAACCAGAGGGGAACGAGGAAAGCAAATGTCCACTTAAACGGGACGATACTCTTTCCGAAGAAAGTATAGAAGAAGACATACGGAAGGTCGAGCCAGAAGTCTGTCTTCGTGTATTTCTTTTTGATTATCGTACTTACAAGAGCGAATACCGCAACAACTCCGACGGCAGTACCTGCTCCGAGTCCGAGATACTCAAAGTGCAGGAGCGGATTACCGGAGAGCAGGAAAACAAGCGTTATTATGAGCGCTCCGACGAAAGATACTATCGTATATCCGTAATAACTCTTGCCAACATCGTGATATATCATCATTGAAGATACGAGCACGGCGATCAGGACGAGTGTTACGCAGATATAAGTAAAAAGGATTATGCTGAGTTTTGATGTCGGATCCAACGGATCAGGGAAGAAGGAGATATGCGTGAGCGCATAGATCATAAAGCTCAGTCCCGTAAAAGTCTCTATCTTAATGTATCTGGAAGAGATCGGGGCCTTGCAGTAACGGCATTTACCGCCAAGGAAGAGCCAGCTGAATACAGGAACAAGGTCGAGTGCACCGAGTTCATGACCGCATGTCATACACATCGAATGCCCCTTTACAACAGTCCTGCCTTCCGGGATCCTGTAGATAACTACATTCATAAAGCTTCCTATGATCGTACCGAACATAGTGGCGAAAACTACATAAAGAATGTTGACAATCAGATTAAAATTCATAACATAACTCCATAACTTCAAATATAATAGACAATATATCACAAAAACGGCATAAAATGTAATTAATTACAGTCAGCGAAAAAATATTAAAATTTTCCTTGCGCAAGAATCCGCAAAAGCCTGTAAATCCGCTAAATTATTTCATTCTATTCTTCAAAAAATCTTGTATTTTTGTCCTGTCTGTTGTATATTTTTAGGACATAGGGGCATATTGTGTCTATTTTTGGGTGTCTGCGTTTTTCGCTGACGTAATCAAAAATAAACGCATGTGTTTTTGTAGTGTTACTTTCGGACACTACAATCTAATTACGGACAACAGTCCTTAAACGGAGGGTTTGATGAAGCGATTAGGTGACATCCTTGTTGACAGCGGTTTTATTTCCATGACCGACCTGTCAGAAGCTTTGAGTGTCCAAAAAGAGTCTGGTAGACGACTTGGTGAAGTTATTGTAGAGATGGGTTTGATGTCGGAGTTCGATATCCTGCGTGCCGTCTCCAGTCAGTACAACTTTCCTATCATCGACTTGAACAACATCGAGGTAGATCCTAAGGCAACGGCCTTGGTACCTGAGAAGTATTGTGAAGATAACGTAGTAGTTCCGATCGGTTTTGACGATGATAAATTGGTCGTAGCTATCGACGACCCGGTTAACATCCTTGTACAGGATGACCTTCCGTTCATGACGGGCAAAGAAGTATCTTTCATGCTCGCAACGAGAACCGCCATTCTTGACTGTATCAAAGTTAACTATGGTAAAGAGAGTGCTGAGAAAGCTGCTCAGGAGCTCAATGAAGACTTTGACGATGATATCATCGAAGGTCTCGATTCCGCGGTAGCAGATCAGGTCAACAGTGCTCCTGTTGTTAAGCTCGTTAACTCAATGATCGACTATGCTATCAGAGCAGGTTCTTCCGATATTCACATCGAACCTATGGAAGACAGGATCAGGGTTCGAATCCGTATCGACGGTGTCATGCAGGAGATCATGAGTAACCCTGTTAACACCAGAGACGCTATTACAACAAGAATTAAGATCCTGAGCGGTATGAACATCGCTGAGAAGCGTATCCCTCAGGACGGTCGTATCCAGACAATGATCAACGGTGAGGAAGTCGACATGCGTGTATCCATACTTCCTACCATCTACGGAGAGAAAACGGTTATCCGTATCCTCGCTAAGAACGACGGTAACCTCAACAGAAAGTATCTCGGTATCAGCGATCATAACAATGCATTGATCAATAAGATCATTCAGGTCCCTCAGGGCATCTGCCTTATCTCAGGACCTACAGGTTCAGGTAAAACAACTACTCTTTATACACTTCTCGCAGAGAAGAATAATCCGGAAACAAACATCATTACGGTTGAGGACCCTGTGGAAATCAAGATCCCGGGACTTAACCAGGTACAGGTTAACGCAAAGGCCGGCATGACATTCGCGAGCGGTCTTCGTTCTATCCTCCGTCAGGACCCTGATATCATCCTCGTCGGTGAGATCCGTGACGGTGAGACAGCAGAGATCGCAATGCGAGCAGCTATCACCGGTCACTTGGTTTTCAGTACAATCCATACGAACGACGCCGTATCCTCGATCAACCGTTTGATCGATATGGGTCTTGAGCCTTACATGGTATGTTCCGCTCTCGTAGGCGTTGTATCACAGCGTCTCGTTCGTCGTATCTGCAACAGCTGCAGGATCTCATATGAGCCGAACGACTACGAGAGACAGAAGGTTCACTTGGAGCCTGGTCAGAAGATCTATAAGGGAGAAGGATGTTCCGATTGTAACGGTTCAGGTTACAAGGGACGTATTGCAATACACGAGATCGTGGTAATGACTTCAGCAATGAAGACTCTGATAGAGAAACGCGCAAGCGAAGAAGAGATGCGTAAGCTTGCAGTCAGCGAAGGTACACAGATGCTGGCTGATTCTGCCGCAGCTCTCGTTGTTGAGGGAATTACAACAATAGACGAAATGAACCGAGTAGCTTATTCCATAGACGGTTAAAGGAGGTATATTGTGGAAGGTTTTACACTTACTATCGAAGCTATCTTGACTGAAGCAGTCAGAAGAAATGCATCAGATACTCACATCACGGTTGGCTTGCCGCCGATGATCAGAGTAAACGGTGAGCTGATCCCTATGAGTAATCAGATCCTCACCATTGCTGACACTGAGTATCTTTGTAAGTCAATGATCGACAAATCCAGACAGCAGTATCTCAACGAGCGAGGAGAGATCGACTTCTCGTATGTTGTTAAGGATTACAGCCGATTCAGATGCAACATCTTCAAGCAGAGAGGATCTTTTGCACTTGCTGCAAGAACGATCACAAATGAGATCCCTACCTGCGAAAAACTCGGCTTGCCTAATCTCTTTAAGGATTTGGCTCTTAAGCCACGAGGACTCATCCTCGTTACCGGTCCTACGGGTTCCGGTAAATCAACGACACTTGCTGCGATGATCGGTCACATCAACAGTTGCAGAAGATGTCACATCCTCACACTCGAGGAGCCTATCGAGTATCTTCACCAGCATGGTGAGGCTATGATCAACCAGAGAGAAGTACATGAGGATACGCTTTCATTTGCTAACGCATTGAGAGCTGCTCTCCGTGAGGACCCTGATGTAATCCTCGTAGGTGAGATGCGTGACCTCGATACTATCAGTACGGCTATTACCGCATCTGAGACAGGTCACCTTGTTATGTCAACACTTCATACGTCCGGTGCGGCTGATACAGTTAACCGTATCATCGACGTATTCCCTCCTCATCAGCAGGATCAGATCAGGATCCAGCTCGGCGGTAACCTTATCGCGGTTATCTCACAGACCCTCGTTCAGAGGATCGGCGGCGGACGTGTAGCAGCATTTGAGATCATGATCGCAAACGATGCTATCCGTAACCTCATTCGTGAAGGTAAGACATACCAGATCGACAGTTCCATCGCTACGAGCCTTAAGGATGGTATGTGTCCTTTGGACTTCTACCTTGCTGAACTTTGTAAGCGCGGTGTCATCTCAAGAGATACAGCATTCAACAGATGCCGTTTCCCTGACGATCTTAAGAGATATTTGTCTAACGCAGGCGGTGCTAACTCTATTGCAGGTACTTCACCTCTGTTTAACGACATCGATTTTTAAACTAGCGTAAACTAAGGAGGTTATAGTTATATGTCGAAATTTCGATATGAAGCGATAGACGCTAAAGGCAAGACGTCTACAGGTGTCATTGAAGCTACAAGCATCAATGATGCATCGAGGATGCTCAAGGCCGACGGCAAGTACATTGCTTCCCTTAAGGCTGATGCCGGTCCGAGTCTTCTCAATATGGAAGTCGGAAGTCCGATGCTCAAGACCAAAGATCTCGTTATCATTTCAAGACAGCTTGCATCTTTGTTGTCTGCAGGTATCACGATCATCAGAGCTCTCGATATGCTCTATCAGCAGGTAGAGAGTAAAAAAGCGAAGAACTGCGTCGGTTCTATCTATGAGGCTATCCAGTCAGGTAAGACTCTTACTGAAGCGTTTAAGGAGCAGGAAGGTGTTCTTCCTAAGATCATGATCACCATGGTATCCGCAGGTGAAGAGTCAGGTAAACT
>CADCPU010000091.1 GCA_902803365.1 Oscillospiraceae bacterium | reverse complement strand
GTTGCCGTCGTCTACGTGCTCGTCATCGTGATCAGGTATCTTCTTGATTCGCGAAAAGCAGTGAAGATGACAAGCGACCTTAAGGCGTTCCAGGAGATGTCAGCGGAAAAATAATTCATCGCAGGGGTCTTCTCACGATCGGTCAACGGGATATAATCAAATTAACCGCAGCGGTCAATGACCAAGCCGGTCAGCGCAGACCGGAGAGAGAAAAAGGGTGAGAAGACATGGAAGCAATCAAAACAAGAGGACTTACCAAATCATACGGCAAGAACAGAGGGATAACGGGCCTGGACCTGACGATTGGGGAAGGCGAGTTCTACGGCTTTATCGGCCCGAACGGCGCGGGCAAATCCACGACGATCAGGACGCTTTTGGGGCTTATAAGGCCGGACGGCGGCGAAGCGGAAGTCCTGGGGCTTGATATCGTCCGCGACAAGAACAAGATCCTCCAAAGCGTAGGTTATCTTCCTTCCGAGATCAATTTCTACAAGGGGATGAAGGTCATCGATACGCTTAAGTATTCGGCTTCGCTCAGAGGGATAAGGGATACGAGCGAGTCGATAAAACTGGCCGACAGGCTGGGGCTCGATCTCAACAAGAAGGTCGAGCAGCTGTCGCTCGGAAACCGCAAGAAGGCGGGCATCATCTGCGCGGTCCAGCACCATCCGAAGCTCCTCATCATGGACGAGCCGACCTCGGGTCTCGATCCGCTGGTGCAGAAGGAATTCTTCGAGATACTTCAGGAAGAAAACAGTAACGGAACGACGGTGTTCCTGTCTTCGCACATATTGTCGGAGATACAGGAATACTGCGGCAGCGCGGCCTTTATCAAGGACGGCAGGATCATCCTTAAGGACAAGGTCTCAAACCTTGAGCAGAGCGGCTCCAAAAAGGTCTCGGTTACGGGAAAGATCTCGGATAAGGAGATCATGACGCTGAGCGGCGTTGCGGGCCTTACGAAGATCTCGGAGACGAAGATGAATTTCCTTTATTCTGGCGATATCAGAAAACTGCTGGCGTTCCTGTCAGAGCGCGAGCTTAAGGATATCTCGGTCACTGAGCCGAGTCTCGAAGAGATATTCATGAATTACTACAAGGAGGCTTGATATGAGGATCACTATTCAGGAATTAAGATCACAGAAGATGGCGCTCCTTGTGTGGAGCCTCAGCATCGGACTTCTGATCGCGGCGTGCGTGATGATGTATCCGGATATGAAATCGCAGATGGAGGGCGTCAATAAGATGTTCTCTTCGATGGGCAATTTTACGGCGGCTTTCGGAATGGATGAGCTGAACTTCGGCTCGATGATGGGCTTTTACGCGATCGAGGGCGGCAACGTGCTCGGAATCGGCGGCGCGCTCTTTGCGGCGCTTACGGCAACTTCGTCGCTCATGAAGGAAGAGCGCGACAAGACATCCGAATTCCTGTTCACGCATCCGGTGTCCCGCGTCCGCGTGATAACGGAAAAGCTCGTGTCGGTCGTTTTGATCATACTGGTGTTGAACGCGATCGTTTTCGCGCTCTCATACGGCTCGGTATTGGCGATCGGCGAAGAGGTCGAGATGAAGGAATTCCTGCTCTTGCACCTCGCGTACCTTCTTATGCAGCTCGAGATCGCGGGCATATGCTTCGGCATCTCAGCTTTTATCAAGAACGGCGGGCTCGGGATCGGCATCGGTATCGCGGGATTCATGTATATCTTAAACATCGTCTCCAACATCTCGGATGACGCGAAGCCGCTCAAATACATAACTGCATTCAGCTACACGGAGGCGTCTGATATCATTAAGACAGGCAAGCTTGATACGGGTTATCTGATCCCGGGAATGATCCTGATGGTCGTCGGGATCGCGGTCGGATATATCAGATATTCGCGCAAGGACCTGAGTTGACGGAGGAGTCTTATGAACGAGAAATTCTTTCAGCTTCCGAAGGAGAAGCAGCTGAGGATATTGAATGCGGGTTTTCGGGTGTTCTCGGAAAATTCGTATAAGAAGAGCCCGATGAGCGAGATCGCGGCCGAGGCTGATATCAGCAAGTCGCTGCTGTTCTTTTACTTCAGGAACAAGAAGGAGCTCTATATCTTTCTTATGAAGACGGCTGAGGCGCTGACAAAAAAGCACCTCATGGAATCAGGCTGCTATCTGGAGACGGACATCTTCGAGATGATGTATAAGGGACTGATCTCCAAGGTCGCGCTCATGAAGAAATACCCGTATATGAGCAAGTTCGCGCTCAAGGCATATTACGAAGATGATGAGGAAGTCAAAGGCGAGCTCGAGAAGATCATCAAGCCCTACACCCGGCTTAATACCAACAAGATGATCCCGAACCTTGATCCGAAGGACTATAAGGACGGCCTTAACTTAAGGCTCATGTATAACGACATGTACCTGGCGTCCGAGGGTTACGTCTACCGCATGCAGCAGGAAGGCGAGATCGATATCGATAAGATGGCGGTCGAATTCAGGGAGATGATCGACTTCTGGAAGAGCATCTATCTGAAGTGATGGAAATCAGCGCAATACCATGTAGAGCCCGAAAAGAAGGGCAAGTGTAACAATGTTAATGATGGTGAAGTTCAGGAGATAATTCTCTTGTTTTTGGCCTGCGGTCTTGTGTGTCATCGCGTAGGATGCATGGAACCTGTAAGTGATGAGGCTTGCCATACTCGCGATGATCGTGCCGAGTCCTCCGAGGTTCGTACCGATGATGAGCGACTTGCCGTCCTCGGTGAAGGCGCTTAAGAGCATGGCGGCAGGTACGTTACTTATGATCTGCGAAGAGAGGATCGCCGCAGGAACAGGGTACTTGGACACGAGGCCCGAGAGTGAGCCGGTGATCATATCGATGCGGCCGATGTTTCCGATCAGGACAAAGAAAACGACGAATGTCAGGAGAAGGTTGTAATCGGCCTTCAAAAATGACTTGCGGTCCATTACCGCGAGAACTGCCGCAGTGACGGCAAGCGAGATCAGGAAGTGGACCAGGCCGATAACTGTCAGGATATTGAGGATGAAGAGCGCCGCGTAGATGACGATCTTTACGGCAGGAAGCTTCTTGACGTCGGACTTTTGGGCGTCAGGGAGCTTATTGCTGCCGCGGATCAGGAGAAACGTCATCGCGATGATGACGATGAGAGCGAGCGCGGAATAAGGGAGCATAAGAAGCAGGAAATCAGTCAGCGGGACCTTGTAAGTGTCGTAAAGGTAGAGGTTCTGAGGATTTCCGATAGGCGTGAGCATACTGCCCAGGTTAGCTGCGACAGTCATGATTATCAGCGTGAACATAAACTTGCGGT
>CADCPU010000090.1 GCA_902803365.1 Oscillospiraceae bacterium | reverse complement strand
GCCGGTCATTAAGGTGATGGGAGAGTTCGCCTTCAGCAGATATGCGCTTGATTATATGGGGAGAGTTAAGAACTTTCTTGAGGGGAAAGAAGTGTGCGGCTTTGAATGGGGGCATGCGGACGACAAGGAATATGATGACGGCTTTAGTGATGACTTTGTGTTCGATATCGACAAGGTCTATCCGAGACTCAGGAAGAACTGGGCGAAGAAGCCGCTGGAGGAAGTGACGATACTTCCGCCTTCGTACCCGAATAAGAATGCGCCGGATTATTCGAATCAGCCGATGTTCCGCGTCTATGACAGTTTTGTATATCACTTTATGCAGGATGTGGGCAGCTGCTATACGTATCTTGATTACGACCAGATCCCTGAGGGTGTCGACATGAATGCGCTTGCGGATGCGGCTTTCAGAAATCTCGCGAATAATATCACTTACCGTATGGTCGATTCTAAGGAGAAGGGGATCTACGGGATCGTGGCAGGCGGTGATCTTGAGGCCGAAGCGATCCTGCTCGACGGGCTTTGGAGCGGTGTAGCAAGCGAGATCGGGGATGACGTGATCATATCGATACCTACTAAGGATGTCGTGTTCTTTACGAAGGCAAGCGACAAGAAGCTCATAAAGAAGATGCTCAAGATGGCGGGTGATCTGTTTGAGCAGAACCGTAAGGATACGCCCGGATTGCTGTTCTGCAAGGATGTGTTCTTCTACAGCAGGGAGAGAAATGAGATAACGATCACGGACAAGTACTGCCTGTGATATTTTATGTTTTGTTAACTTTCCCCCCTCGAGATCGGGCGCGGGATCTGATATAATTGTGTTAAGTTTTGTTGATGTTTTGACACAGAAAGAACTAGCGCTTATGAACGAACAATACACTAATGATCTGAAGTTCATAGAAAAGATTGATAAGCTGGTATCGAAGAAAGTCGTATTTTTCGCATACTTCTTTCCTCTTGCGGCTTGTCTTCTGGCGCATACCCTGTATATGGTCCTCTTTGCGCTGGCCGGCGTCAGAGGAATGGTCATCTTCAATGTCGGAAGTATCTTATTCTATATCCTGACCATAGTCCTCGCAGGTAAGGTAAAAGATCCGCTCGTTCTCGTATATGCTTCGATCGCTGAGATAATCCTGCATGCGGTTGCCGCGACGGTATTTGTGGGGATCATGTCCAACTTCTGTATGTTCCTTCTGATGGTAATCCCGCTGGCATTCCTGATGCCGAATAGGAAGTCGGCGGCGCCTTTCTTTGTAATGTTTGCTTCAGTGCCACTGTATGGTGCATTGAACTTCTTTTACAGAGATGCCGATGCTGCTTTCTACGATATAAGCAATACGCCATTTCAGATGGTCTTTTATATCATCAATATCATTATCGGATCTTTTGTTCTTATCTATGTGGCGATTATCTTTACGCAGTGCAATCTCTATCAGACGGCCAAGCTCAGGGTTCAGACCGAGCAGCTTAAGATAATGGCGTCGACTGATCCGCTCACGAAGCTCAGCAACAGAAGAGCGATAAACAGAAGGCTGACGGAGATCGTTCAGGAGTGTAAGGAGAGTAATCGAAAATACGTAGTCGGTATCGGAGATATCGATGATTTCAAGAGGGTAAACGATACTTACGGACACGATAACGGTGATATCGTGTTGGCTTATGTCGGGGGAGTCATCGCGGGAGGTCTGCCGCAGAAGGCTTGTGCTTCAAGGTGGGGCGGTGAGGAATTCCTGTTCGTTATTCCTGATTCCGATATCGAGGAAGGCAGGAAATGTGCTGATGAGATCATCGAGCTTATACGCGGACATGCCTTTGAGATGGAGGACCGCCAATTTTCGATCACCATGACGATAGGCATCTGTGAAGGAACGGCGGATGATTCTGTTGACAGCATAATAACAAGAGCCGATGCGCGCCTTTATAAAGGCAAGCACAACGGCAAGAATCACACTGAATATACTGACTGATCGATCAGTGCTGGTTCGGCAGAGTTGAGAAGCCGAATGCCAGGATCATCAGGACAAAGTAAATGATATAGATCGCATAAACGATGGTCATTCCGATACCTGCGAAGATCGCTGCTTTGCTCAGGGCAGCGCAAGTCTTGATCTTGCCTGTATGTAATCCGCCTGCATTGACATAATCGACGATAGCTCTGTGATTGCCGGCTCCGAGGAAGATGGCAACGATGCTCGCGATAGGGAAGGCGCCGCAGACAAGTGCTGCGATCGTTTTCTTGAGGAATGCTGAAGCCGTCGCTTCATAATTCGGATCGATATCTGTGTTGTAGCTCATAGTTGTACTCCATTCATAGGCAATTTATAACGAAGACATTATAGCACGAGTCACATCAGTCTCTTGTATATATCGAGCATGCTCTCCATCTGATACTGCAAAAGCCATGC
>CADCPU010000089.1 GCA_902803365.1 Oscillospiraceae bacterium | reverse complement strand
CACGAGGATCACCGCAATGACGATGATATCAGGGATCTTGAGCTTGGCGCTCCTGCGGTAGATAACATAAAGAAGGAATGTAGCGATGCCGTAAAGGATACCGATACCGATCTTACCGCCAACGAGCAGAATTATAGGAAGCATGAACAGCGGGATGCATGTCTTGTACGCGAAAATGCTGTCGGAATGTCCGCCGATCTCCTCTGTCTTCTTGCGATTGAAAAGTACGAACGCCAAAACAGTCAAAGCAATACCGATACCGATCCAGACAGCGATCGTCACATAATCGTTAGTCGCCAACGGCTTAGGCCTCAGAAAAGAGATATTATACGGATTAGGTCGATAGTAGAATTCATCCGAACACCTTGACGCCAAGCTGCCGCAGATAAGCGGGAGACCGAGCACATATTCCGATGTATCTTTGATCGCAAATCCCGAAATAAAGAAAGTGATCCAAAGAATCGGGATCCAAACATAGCCGATCCCAAGGAGTATTCCGTCAGGAATGTTGTTGCCAAGGATGAACGGGAACATCAGGAATCCGTATAAGACAAGACCCGTAAAGAGCACCAGGAAATACATCTTCCACATTGCGCTAAAGTTCAGATCACACTCGGAAGCATAAGGCATTACCTTGACGATTCCCCAGATAAAAGAGATCGTGTGGACTGCCCACACCTGCACCGCACCGTTGATCGCATGCACTGCCGCAAGCGCCGTCCTCGATATCGGGAACGAGAACCAGCTGTCGAGATTACGCCTGTTCTTAAACGGCGCAAACTCCAATATGACCGCAATGATTGTCAGCAGGATAAAATTGACTCCGTAAAGCCCGAGGGAAAAACTGTGCGTCACCTCGCCTGAAACATAATAGTCATTATGGATACCGTAATTGATCGTCACAAGCGCATAGATCATCATGACCGCGAACCTGACGAGCGTCTTCTTGAAGTGATACAGCGCGTATCTTCCTGCACTGCCCATCACGCCTCGCCTCCTCTGATCCTCTTATCGATGTCGCCGATAAAAGCCTCTTCAAAGTTCACGTCGAGCTTGTCGACAATGAGCGGATTGAGCTTCTTAAGTTCCTCTTCAGCCTTTTCGCTGTCGCCCGCAACGACGATCGTAACAACGCGTCCGACTGTCTTAAACGACTTAATATCTAAGCCGCAAGCCCAGAAAGCATCCTTCTCAGGCACTTCCTCAAACGCGATCTGGAACTTCGAGAAGTCCATCGTCTTTTCGAGCACCTTGCCCGACGATATGAGCTGATGCTCATCGATCATGACGAACTCGTCGCAGAAGTCCTCAAGCTCCTTGAGCGAGTGGCTCGATATGATGACCGTGCTGCCCTTCTCCTTCACCATGATGGCAAGGCGTTCCTTGAACTTTTTTCGAGCTAGCGGATCAAGACCGTCAAAAGCCTCATCCAGCAGCAGGTACTTCGGCGCGACCGCGAAAGCCAGCGCAATAAACGTCTGCCTTCTCATACCCTTCGAAAAAGTCCTTATCGCCTTCTTCTCAGGCAGTTTGAAATCATCGATTATCTCTTTGAACACGCTCTCATCGAGCTTCGGATAGAAGACCTTGTACATCTTCAAAAGGCTCTGGCACGTCGTCTGCCCGTTAAAGTACGGATCATCCGGCAACAAGAACAAGTCTTCCCTGCTCACCGCATCCATCGGGTCCTTACCGTCGTAAAGCACGCTTCCGCTCTGCGGGCGATACACACCCGATATGAGCCTTAAGAGCGTCGACTTACCTGCGCCGTTGATACCTACGAGCCCCAGGACCTTCTGATCCCCGATCTCGAGGTGCACATTCTGCAATACAACATTAGTCCCAAACGAATGGGACAATCCTTCAATACTAATCATATATATACCTCCGTATAGTACCCTCTCCTACTCTAGGCTGATTATACCACACTCGTAAAAGCACTGCGGCGCAAGGGGTTTGAACAACTAAGCGCATTAATTTACCCATAATGGGACACAAAAAAAGCAAGGTCTTCTTCATTCTTACCCATCATGGGTAAATTATTTTGTCAGTAGTCCGTAGAATTACCCATCATGGGTAGCGATTTAGTATTCTCCGCCTTTTCATTACCCATGATGGGTAAATTCTATATACAGATACCCAAGCCCGCTTGGTGACCTTATACAGATCCAAGGAAAAGACGTCAAGGCTACCTAAGGTACCGCTTTGCGGCTCCGGCCTTGACGTCTTCCATCCTGGATCTGTTTCCTGTATATAAGCGGGCTTGGGTTATCTTATGTTCAGTTCTAACTATTATAGTTAGTTTCACAACTTACATATTATATGTAGGAAAAATCCCGTTCCCGCTTCAAAACTACATATTATATGTAATTTTTTTCAGTTGAATTTCCAAAGTTACATATTATAGGTCAGATTTTTGAAGCATCACGAGAAAAACTACATATTATATGTAATTTAGCAAAACAGGACCGCTACCCTAGCCGGCCCTGTAGTCACCCCAGAATGCGATCACCATTGCGATGAATAATGCTTCCAGGAGTCCGAAAAAGATCGACGCGATAATAAAGTGCTTACGCTCATTTTTGAGATAAGGTGACAGAGGTGCGTTTTTCATAATGTATCTTCCTTATTTAAGTCAGTTACATTATATCACGACTTCCAACTCCACCTCTTCGCTAAGATCTGTGTCAGGCACGGAGATCTTGACGACTGCCTTGCCTGCGCGGCCGATGCTTCTGACGTATACGCCGCCCATGCCGCCGTTGATATCTGCAAGCGAAGGGCTCAGTAGCTCTGCGGCACCGGTGACTTCAACAAGTGCCGGGCGGTTGAATGCAGGCATTACGTTGCCGTACTCATCCGTGACTTTGATGCGGATAGCGGCGACATCGTATGTCGCGCCCTCGACGAGCGTATTGGAAGACACATTAAGTGCCAACCGCAATGAGGTCATTGAAGCCTTGATCACGGTCTTGACCACGCGGCCGTCCTTGATGCCTTCGAACTTGAACTGCAGCGAGGAGCCGCCCCAGTTGCCGATGTATTTGCCGAAGAGCATGTAGGCGTCTT